>CAYOYT010000076.1:0-8729 GCA_964408245.1 uncultured Dongia sp.
TTCAACGATTGTATGGTCTTTTCCGGCGTGGCCTTATGTTCCTTTATCGCCGGTACGGTTGAGCAAGCCTATGGATGGGATTGGGTGCTGCGTGGTGCGGCGGTACCGGTGATCCTGATCGTGCTAGCGTTGATTGTCGGCTGGCGACGCGAGCGGACAGTGGTCAGGTCAGTGTAATCATATCATACGAAAAAATTCATGGATGGTCGGCCTTCGCCGACTATGACGGTTGGGTTGGGTAGAGCCGATGATTTGTAATCGTCATGGTCCGCGAAGGCCGACCATCCACGAATTCCTTTCCGAGTGCGTCTTGGGTAGGCAAACTCGCGGTGAGTGTACTACAGGACTATAACAAGGAATTGGGCATGACCGAGGCGCAGGAAGAATATGACGACCGGATGCTGACCTTGCTGCAGATGATTTGGGGCGAGGGCTATCTGTCACCCGGTGGACCCCAGGCTGTGCGCGAGATTGTGGGCGGTCTCGATCTCACCGGCAAGCGTGTGCTTGATATCGGTTGCGGACTAGGTGGTCTGGATCAGGTGTTGTTAACGCTCGGTGCCGACCATGTGACTGGCATCGACGTTGAAGCTCTCATCGTTACATTAGGACAAGAGCGCATCCGCCGTTCCGGCCTTGGCAACCGCCTGGAGATTCAACTGGTGGAATCAGGGCCGTTGCCTTTCGGAGATAGCAGCTTCGATATCGTCTTCGGTAAGGATGCCTGGCTGCATATTTCCGACAAGTCAGCGCATTTCGCGGAAGTCCTACGCGTGCTGAAACCGGACGGTCGCCTTACCGCTGGCGATTGGATGAAATCGCCAGGCCCCTACAGCAGCGACATGGCATATTTCTTCAAAATGGAGGGGCTAACCTATCATTTGGTGACGCTCGCCGAATATGGTCGCTTTCTCCACGACGCGGGTTTCGTCGATATACGCCTTACCGATATTACGGAGCGTTACCGAGTGGCGGCCCATGACGAACTAACACGTATGAAGGGCGAACTCGCGGCCATGATGCGTGCCGAAATGGGCGAGGAAGGTAATGCGCATTTCCTCGAGGACTGGCGCTCGCTCACCGTGGTACTCGACAAAGGAGAGTTGCGTCCTGCCCAGATTTGGGCGCGCAAGCCGGGCTGACCTAGTCGTGCCGTACGTACAAATTCCCCAACTGTATGCACTGATTCGTTCTCAGTGAGTTTGTGCGTCGCAGCAT
This sequence comes from uncultured Dongia sp., assembly GCA_964408245.1. Taxonomy (GTDB): domain Bacteria; phylum Pseudomonadota; class Alphaproteobacteria; order Dongiales; family Dongiaceae; genus Dongia. Next base: position 1,219 of record CAYOYT010000076.1, read on the forward strand.
CATGCCCAGCTCAAAATTTCTCAATCCTCATCAAGAGTTGAGAGCTCCGAGTCTGCCGTCCAAGCGGCTGGCGGCGCCGCTTGGTTGCAACGCTATAGCTATTCCTTTATTCTCCGCCCGCTCAAAACGACAGCTGCCTTTTAGGTCTCGAACGATCTTAAGCGTCGGCGTGCTCGTTCAAAATTCTTAATTAGGGGATACAAGAATGGACTCTTCGTGGCTTTGGGGTGTACTGGCGTGCGGCGTATTGGCGCTGCTCTACGGCGCCTGGGCAACCAAATCGGTGCTCGCTGAAAGCGCCGGTACGGCGCGGATGCAAGAAATTGCTGCCGCTGTTCAGGAAGGCGCCAATGCTTATCTCAATAAGCAATACACGGCCATTGGTCTGGTCGGCATCGTCGTCGCTATCATTCTTGGCTTTTTTCTCTCCACTCTTTCGGCTGTGGGTTTTGTCATCGGCGCCGTGCTGTCGGGTGTGACGGGTTACATCGGCATGAACGTCTCGGTGCGTGCGAACGTTCGCACCGCCGAAGCGGCGCGCAAGGGCCTGGCACCAGCGCTCGCGGTGGCCGCGAAATCGGGCGGTATCACCGGTATGCTTGTGGTCGGTCTCGGCCTCCTCGGCGTTGCCGGTTATTATGCGTTTCTGAAATCATCCGGCATTGAAATGCGCGCGATGTTGGAAGCGCTGGTTGGCCTCTCTTTCGGCGCCTCGCTGATTTCGATCTTCGCGCGTCTCGGTGGTGGCATCTTTACCAAAGGTGCCGATGTCGGTGCCGATCTCGTGGGCAAGATCGAAGCCGGTATCCCAGAAGATGATCCCCGCAACCCTGCCGTCATCGCCGACAATGTTGGTGATAACGTGGGCGATTGTGCCGGCATGGCCGCCGATCTGTTCGAGACCTTCGCGGTCACGGTGGTCGCCACCATGCTGCTGGCCTCGATCTTCTTCACCGGCCCGGCGCAGGAACAGCTAATGATGCTGCCGCTACTTATCTGCGGCGCTAGTGTCATCGGTTCGGTCGTTGGCATGTTCTTCATCAAGCTTGGTTCCAGCAACAATATCATGGGCGCTCTCTATAAGGGCCTCATTGCCGCCAGCGTCATTTCGATCGCTCTTATCGCCGTCCTGGTCAATCAGGTGGTCGGTTTCGACGTCATCGAAGGCGGGCTAACCGGCATGAACGTTGTCTGGTGCGCGGTGATCGGTCTTGCCGTCACTGGCCTGCTGGTCTGGATCACCGAATACTACACCTCGACGGCCTATCGTCCGGTGCGGTCGGTGGCACAGGCTTCGACCACGGGCCATGCCACCAACATCATTCAGGGCCTCGCGGTTTCGATGGAGGCTTGCGCGCTCCCGGTGCTGGTGATCTCAGTCGCAATCATCGCGGCATTCAGCCTAGGTGGCCTTTATGGCATCTCGATCGCCGCCACGACCATGCTGTCGTTGGCTGGTATCGTCGTCGCTCTCGATGCCTATGGCCCAGTCACCGACAACGCTGGTGGCATCGCGGAAATGGCGGAACTACCGCCGGAAGTGCGCAAGGTGACGGACGCCCTCGACGCGGTTGGCAACACCACGAAGGCTGTGACCAAGGGCTATGCCATTGGTTCGGCGGCGCTTGCGGCGCTGGTGTTGTTCGCAGCTTATACCGAGGATCTGAAGCACTACTTCCCGCAGCTCACGGACGTGATCAAGTTCGAGCTCAACAACCCCTATGTGGTCGTCGGCCTGTTCATCGGCGGCGCGCTACCGTTCTTGTTCGGTGCGATGTGCATGATGGCGGTTGGTCGCGCTGCTGGTTCTGTGGTGGTGGAAGTGCGCCGTCAATTCAAGGAAATCCCTGGCATCATGGAAGGCCGTGCTAAGCCGGAATATGGCAAGGCAGTCGCCCTCCTGACCACGGCGGCGATCAAGGAAATGATCATTCCATCCCTGTTACCCGTGGTGGCGCCGATCGTGCTTTACTTCGTCGTCGCCACCGTGGCGGGACAGGCAGAAGGTTTTATCGCGTTGGGTGCGATGTTGCTCGGCACGATCGTCACAGGTCTCTTCGTTGCCATCCAGATGACCTCGGGTGGCGGTGCTTGGGACAATGCGAAGAAGTACATTGAAGACGGCCATCACGGCGGCAAGGGCTCCGACGCTCATAAGGCCGCGGTGACGGGCGACACGGTCGGCGATCCCTATAAGGATACCGCCGGCCCCGCCATCAATCCGATGATCAAGATCACCAACATCGTGGCGCTGCTGCTGCTCGCGGCGCTCTCGCACTGATCTTGCGTGATTGACCAAAGGAAAGCCCCGGCCGAGTGATCGGCCGGGGCTTTTTCTTTGCGCACGCAGCGTAGTGTCGCCGCTGCGAAATTGGTACTTATCGAGTGTGGTCCATAACGGGGTGTTTAAGAACCTGGCCGTCCCACCGCGGACTGAGTCTCAGACGCCACCCGGAGCACCTGTTGTGCCGGTCGGGCCCGTGTTCGGGCCTTTGTCGTCGGGGCTAAAGCGACCGAAATTGCCGAGGAGCTGCTGGACGAAGGTCAGCTCGTTGCCATGGGTCGGTGTGGAGCGGTCAACCATGGCGACCAGGCGACCGTCGCTTTGGTCATAGATTTTCATATCGTCAACGATGCCTTGGGGGTCGAAGCTGATAGCGAGCACGCCCTGATCGATCGTGTCCGGATCGAAGAAGGCAGTCTGCGCCGTGCGCTTGGAGATGTAATACCAGGTGTCGTCGCCGAAAGTTCCGGTGGTGGAGGGGGAGCCTAGAAGCTGTTCCACTCGGGTTTTGTCGTCCTGGCCCGGCATGATTTGCACGACCTCATCCTCATCCGGGACATTGCCGTGCTGCAAGATCTTTTGCTGACAGCCACCCAGCAGGAGACCAAGGCCTAGGGCGCTGGCAAGCAATACACTGCGCGCTGAGAGCAGGGTGGAAACAAGGGACCGATATCGAGCCATAAGCGTCAATTCCGCAAAATGCCAAACCTGTTGCGCCAGAACCAACCCAAAAGTACGGTCCCCAAAGTTAGGAACTGTGGCGGGCGGTGGCAGGGCTTAAGCGGCAAATTCGCACCGCCATCCGGCGCCGTCAAGGCGGGTAGCTGGCAGCTATTCGGTATCGCTTGGAAAAGGAAAGCGGCGTGGCACAATCGGCGTTAGGCAATTTGATCGCCAAGGTCTTGCAGGGACCGGGTTCAGCCAAACTGGCGGCCGGTAAGCTGTTTGGTCGGCTGGTGACGCAGGCGCGGCACCGGGTCTTTTATGAGCAGCTGGGCGTCCCGGACAGCGTTGACGGGCGCTTCGACATGGTGGTGGTGCATATTTTCCTGGTCTTCCAGCGCTTGCGCGGGCAAGGGGATGGGGCAGCAATATTGTCACAAGCCCTTTACGATACGCTGATCCTGGACTTAGAGGCATCGCTGCGGCAGCTCGGGGCCGGCGATGTGGGTGTTGGGAAGCGAATCCGTGTCATGACAGAAGCGCTACAGGGGCGGATCAAGGCCTATGACGCAGCTTTGGCTGGCAGCTCGCTCGATCTCGAAGCGGCCTTAAGGCGAAACCTTTATGGGACGATCGAGCCGCAAACAGAGACGCTTCGCGTCATGGCCGACTACCTGCGGCGCGGCAAGGAACTGGCCGATCGGCAACCGCTCGATCGCATCCAACGCGGTATTTTTGAGTTTCCCGTGGTGCCAGCGGGATTTGGGTCAAGTTATGATATGGATTCAAGATGACGTATCATCATGCTGATATTTCAGTATTTTCTCGAATAATAGAAGCCGCATCCATCGGCCCGCGCATGAGCGAACGGCAGATTGAGGCGAGTGCTACCGAGCGCACCGCTTTGGCGGATGTCCTCGAATTGCAGGCGATTGCGAGGCTGGTGGCGACCCTGCGCCTGCGCCGTCTCGCCTCCGGCCTGATCGAAGTCTCGGGCGAGATGGAGAGCGAAATTGTGCAAACCTGTGTAGTGACCCTGGAACCAGTTCCAGCCAATATCCGTGAGCGCTTGCGCCTCACTTTCGGCGATGCCGAGCCCGAGCCGGTCCTTGGCGAAATTGACATCGATTTCGATGATTCGGACCCGCCAGAGCCAATTGTTGACGGTATTATAAATCTCGGTGCTTTGGTGGCTGAGCAGCTTTCGCTAGCTCTTGAGCCCTATCCCCGAAAAGAGGGTTCAGAGGTGCCTCAGGAATTCACGCCTAATCCAGCGGAGGTTCATGTATTGGAACCTCCGCCAGCTACCAGCAAGCCCTTTGCTGAGCTGGACAAACTGAAGAAGTAAGAGCTACTTGGCTAGCAGGCATCAGGCTTAGATATGCCAGTTATATGGCTATCCCCTACTTGCGTTCCTTGGGGATTTTCGATATCTACCCGCCCATTGGCGGCTTTTGCCGCCGCTATTTTTTTGTGAAGAGAGTGGATCATGGCAGTTCCCAAGAAAAAGGTCAGCAAGTCGCGCCGTGATATGCGTCGCAGCCATCATGCGCTGACTGTGGCCTCGTCGGCTGAATGCTCGAACTGCGGTGAGCTGAAGCGCCCGCATCATGTCTGCGGCTCCTGCGGTCATTACGATGGCCGTGAGGTCGTTGCCCAGGGTACCGAGGCGGACGCAGCGTAACTCCGAACCCGCTGCTATGACGGCTGGGAAGGAATGACGGGTGGGCAGCACCAGCCTGGCTATATCTTTAGATGCGATGGGCGGCGATAACGCGCCTGACATGGTGGTCAGGGGCGCAGATATCGCGCGTCAGCGCTTTCCCAATGTTCGTTTCTTGATGTTCGGTGACGAGGCGAAACTCAAGCCGATGCTTGATGCTTTGCCGGATCTCGCCAAGGTCACCACCATCCGGCATACCGATTCCGTTGTGGCGATGGACGACAAGCCGAGTCAGGCCTTGCGCGCCGGGCGCCAGTCATCGATGCGCCTTGCCATTGATGCGCTTCACAGTGGTGATGCGCTTGCCTGCGTGTCGGCTGGCAATACCGGCGCCTTGATGGCAATGGCCAAATTCGTGCTGAAGACGATGCCCGGCATCGACCGACCGGCGATCGCCTCATTCTTTCCGACCATGCGCTCGGAAAGTGTCATGCTCGATCTCGGCGCCAATGTGCAATGCGACGCCAACAATCTTGTCCAATTTGCCGTGATGGGGAACGTGTTTGCGCGGCTGGTGCTCGGTGTGCAGCAGCCCAGCATGGGCATTCTCAATGTCGGTGCCGAAGAACTGAAAGGTCATGACGCAGTGAAGGTAGCGGCGGCCATCCTGCGAGATGTGCCACTGCCTGGAAAGTTTGTCGGTTTCGTCGAGGGCGACGATATTGCCAAGGGGACCGTGGATGTGGTCGTGACCGATGGCTTCACCGGAAACATCGCCCTGAAGACTATCGAGGGCACGGTGAAGCTTTACGGCCATTGGCTGAAGCAGACCTTCTCTGCCTCTCTGATGTCCAAGATTGCCTATCTCTTCGCCCGCCCGGCCCTCAATGGTCTGCGGGCTCAGGTTGATCCCCGCCGCTACAACGGGGCCATTCTCATGGGTCTCAACGGTATTTGTGTGAAAAGCCATGGCGGCACCGATTCCTACGGTTTTGCCAACGCCATCGGTGTTGCAGTAAACATGGTGCAGAACGACGCTATGGAACGCATGAAGCAGGATTTCGCCCAGCTGATGGCGGTCCCGGGCGCAGAGTCTGTCGCGGCGGCTCTCTGATTAAGTACCTCGGTTCACCCTTCAAAAGATCAACTATGGCCCGCAGAACACTTCTTCTTTCCGCTGGTAGTTATCTGCCGAAAGAAATCCTGACCAATGCGGAGTTAGCCAAGCGGATTGACACTTCCGACGAATGGATCGCACAACGCACCGGCATTAAGCAGCGCCATATTGCGGCGGCGGGTGAGCTAACCTCGGATCTTGCCGTCCATGCCGCGGAGCAAGCGCTCCACCATGCCGGTCTGCGCGGTGCGGATATCGACATGCTGGTGGTCGCCACGACGACCCCGGACCATACCTTCCCGGCGACCGCGACCAAGGTGCAGCAGCGCCTCGGCATGAAAGGCGGCTTTGCTATGGATGTGCAAGCCGTGTGCTCGGGTTTCGTTTATGCGCTTGCCACGGCTGATAATTTCATCCGCTGCGGCCAGGCACAGCGCGCGCTGGTCATCGGCGCTGAGACTTTCTCGCGCATCCTCGATTGGAAGGACCGTAATACCTGTGTCCTATTTGGTGACGGTGCGGGCGCCGTTGTCTTGGAGGCGGGGGAGGGCAACGGCAATTCCAAGGATCGCGGTATCCTTTGCACCCACCTCTTTTCAGACGGGTCCCACTACGACAAACTTTATGTCGATGGTGGTCCGTCGACGACCCAGTCGACCGGATTTGTCCATATGGAAGGCAAAGAGGTATTTCGTCACGCCGTCGTTAATCTGGCGGCGGCTGTCGATGCGGCGATCGCGTCGGCCGGCATCACACCCGACGAGGTCGATTGGCTGGTCCCGCATCAGGCGAACCGGCGCATCATCGACAGCATGGGGCAAAAGCTCAAACTGGCCCCCGAGAAGGTGGTCGTGACGATCGATCGACACGCCAACACCTCAGCGGCTTCTATTCCCTTGGCACTTGCCGAAGCCGTCAATGACGGCCGCATTCAGCGCGGTCAGCTGGTTCTTATCGAAGCCATGGGTGGTGGCTTCACCTGGGGTTCGGCTCTGATTCGCTACTGAATCTTTGGTGACATTGCTGCTGCATTTCACATGCATCTGATCACGGATCAATGTCGCTCTCTAATTGACTGATTTCAGAGTAAACGATACGCTCAACCTAGTTGAATTGGGGGATGAGCTGAGTTGAGCCGTTTAAAAGAAGGGCGGGGGAGATGAAGGGTAACACCATTACGCGTGCGCATCTGGCCGAATCCGTCTACCAGGAAGTCGGTCTGTCACGTAACGAATCTGCCGAGCTCGTGGATACCGTGCTCGATGAAGTTTCGCACGCGCTTGTGCGTGGCGAGAGTGTCAAGATTTCGTCCTTTGGTAGCTTTCTCGTACGCCTTAAAGGTGAACGTGTCGGCCGTAATCCCAAGACTGGTGAGGAGGTTCCGATCAAGCCACGGCGGGTACTCGTCTTCCGCGCGTCGCATGTTTTGAAGGACCGTGTCAACAAGGGCGCTGAGCAGAAAGCATGACCTCTTCGGCAGAACGGCTTCCCGCCGCCAATAGAGGTGCGGGCCAGGATTCCGCAGCGGCTCAACGCCGCGCGAATGCGCGTCGGGTCGAGAAGGCTGCCGGCGCTTTCCGCACTATCTCAGAAGTGGCAGACGATCTCGAAGTGCCGCAGCACGTGCTGCGCTTTTGGGAAACCAAATTCCCCCAGATCAAGCCGATGAAGCGGGGCGGTGGCCGTCGCTATTACCGGCCGGAAGATGTGGACCTGCTACGTGCCATCCGTGGTCTGCTCTACGATCAGGGTTATACAATCAAAGGTGTTCAGAAACTGATCCG
>CAYOYT010000077.1:0-8637 GCA_964408245.1 uncultured Dongia sp.
CGCCCTTTCGCAGCTGAGCCGTGCTGTCGAACAGCGCGATGACAAGCGGCCGCAGCTTGCCGACCTGCGCGAATCTGGATCGATCGAGCAGGACGCCGACGTCGTCATGTTTGTCTATCGCGAAGAGTATTACCATGAGCGTAAGAAGCCAGGGGATCACGAGACCGACAAGTTGATGGAATGGCAGCGGGAGATGGAGCGCGTCCATAACGTTGCCGAAGTCATTATTGCTAAGCAGCGCCACGGCCCGATCGGCACGGTGTCGCTTCAATTCGAAGGCATGCTGACCAAGTTTAGCGATCTCTTGCGCAGCGATTACGTCCCGGCACGAACCGAATAAGCAGGCCGTTCGGAGATGCCCGATTCTTATTCTGCGACGCTGACGATCGACATCGGCGCGATCGTTGCTAATTACCGGCTGCTCACCGAGCACACGGCGCCTTCCATCTGTGGTGCTGCCGTGAAAGCGGATTGCTACGGCTTGGGCGCCGCCATGATCGCCCCTCATCTCAGGCGCGCGGGCTGCGACCATTTCTTTGTCGCAACCCTCGATGAAGGCGTGAGCCTACGGCCGCTTTTGCCCGGAGCCCGGATCTATCTGATGAACGGTCTGCCGCCAGGATCGGAACGGGATGTCGCCGCTAACGACCTCATCCCTGTGCTCAATACCATGTCCGAGATCGAGCGCTGGCGCGCGGTGGGGCGGGATATGGGAACGCGGCCGGCCGGGCTGCAAGTCGATACCGGTTTGAACCGGCTAGGGCTCAATCATAGCGACGCGGCGCGGCTCATCGCCGATCCGCATCTTCTGGGCGACCTTGACCTCGTTCTGGTCATGAGCCATCTCTCCTGCGCCGACGATCCGGCGCATCCGCAAAACCGCGCACAGCTACAGCGCTTTCGCAACATCACCGACGGTCTGCGCCTGTCATCGCGCCCGGGCACAAACCAGAACGAGGCGCGGGTCCTGCGATCGCTCGCGGCTTCCTCCTCGATCTTCCTTGGGGCCGATTATCAATTCGACCTCGCCCGACCGGGGGCGGCGCTCTATGGCATCAACCCTACTTTAGGGGCCGCGAACCCATTGCGGCAGGCGGTTCGATTGCAGGCAAAAATCCTGCAATTACGCGAGGTTGACTTGAATATGACCGTTGGTTATGGTGCCTCGCATCAGTTCCGAAAGCCGTCTGTTTTGGCCACGATTGGGGTCGGATACGCAGACGGAATTTTCAGGGCGTTGGGCAATCGGGGCGCGGTCTTCGTGGCTGGCCAGCGGGCCCCGATTGTGGGTCGCGTCTCGATGGATTTAATCACAATCGATGTCTGTCATCTGCCGCGGGGAAGCGTGTCACCCGGGATGAATGTCGACCTGATCGGCCCAGACCAATCCGTCGATGTCCTCGCCCACGATGCTGGGACGATCGGCTATGAAATCCTCACCAATCTTGGATCGCGCTTCCACCGCCGCTATGTAGGCGCACAAGGATGAGCGTGCCGGTCCTGCAGCCGATCGGGAGCACCTTTCTCCACAGCCTGGAATCGATCGGGCGCCTAGCGCTCTTCACGCTGAAATCGCTCCTCAATTGCGTGACACCCCCCATTTATCCGCGCCTCATCCTCCGGCAGATGATCGAGATAGGCTTCTATTCGTTGCCCGTCATCGGCATGACCGCGGTCTTCACCGGCATGGTGCTGGTGTTGCAGACCTATGTCGCCGTGTCGCGCCTCAATGCGGAAGCAACCATCCCTTATGTCGTTGTCATTTCGCTGACCCGTGAGCTTGGCCCAGTTCTCGCCGGTCTGATGCTGGCGGGGCGCGTCGGTGCCGCGATGGCCGCCGAAATTGGCACTATGCGCGTGACCGAGCAGATCGACGCGCTGCGGACACTTTCGACCAATCCCTTCAAATACCTAATCGCCCCCCGCCTCATTGCCGCCGTTCTGATGTTGCCCGTCCTGGTCGGTATCGCCGACGTGATCGGCGTCTTCGGCGGCTATTTGGTCAGCGTCTATAAGTTGGATTTCAGTCCGTCGATCTATCTGAAGAACACAGTCGATTTTGTCGAAACGATCGACATCGTCTCTGGCCTCGTCAAGGCTGCGGCCTTCGGTTTCATCGTGGCCTTGATGGGCACCTATAACGGCTTTCAGTCGAAAGGCGGCGCGCAAGGCGTAGGCAAGGCGACGACTGACGCAGTGGTCAGCGCCTCGATCCTCATTCTGGCCGCCAATTTTATCATTACCGGGATCTTCTTCAGCCGATGAGCGATCTCAAGATCAAGGTACGCGGGTTAAAGAAAGCGTTCGGGCCGAAACAAGTGCTGAACGGCGTGGATCTTGACGTGCCGCGCGATCAGTCACTGGTCATCATCGGTGGCTCAGGCACCGGCAAATCCGTGCTGATCAAATGCATCCTAGGCCTTATTGAACCTGATTCCGGCTCGATCGAGATCGATGACCAGGAAGTAGTCGGCATGAAGCCTAGCAAGCGCGAAGAGATCATGCGTAAGTTCGGCATGTTGTTCCAGGGTTCGGCGCTGTTCGACAGTTTGCCGGTCTGGGAGAACGTCGCCTTCGGCCTTATCTCGGGACGCGGCATGGACCGCAATAGCGCGAAGGACGTGGCCTTGCGCAAGCTTGCAGCCGTGGGCCTCGGTCCCGAAGTGGGTGAGCTTTTTCCAGCGGAGTTATCGGGCGGCATGCAGAAGCGCGTGGCATTGGCGCGCGCCATCGCCATCGAGCCGGAGATCATTTTCTTCGATGAGCCGACGACGGGTCTCGATCCGATCATGGCGCAAGTGATCAATGAACTCATCGTCAAATGCGTGCGCTCGCTGGGCGCCACCGCCCTCTCCATCACGCATGATATGCATTCGCTGCGCGCCATCGCCGATCATGCCGCAATGATTTATGAGGGCCGCATCATCTGGTCTGGTGACGCGAAATCGGTCGATCATTCCAGCAATGCTTATGTTGAGCAATTCGTGCAGGGTCGCGCCGAAGGCCCCATCCGCATGCCCGTTCGGCCGCTTTGAGAGTTCGCGGCGACATCCCCCTCTCCCCCACCCTCCCCCACGTGGGGGGAATGGAGTCCGACCGAGTTCGCTTCGCTGATTGCGTTCAAGCCGGCACTAGTTCCCTACCCCCCATGTGGGGGAAGGTTAGCGAGAGGGGGTCTCGCCGTCATGGCTAAGCCCATCCGCAACTATGTCTGCCAAACCTGCGGTTCCGCTTTCCCGAAATGGGCGGGCAAATGCGAGGCTTGTGGCGCTTGGAACTCGATCGTCGAGGAGCCGGTCAGCGGCGGTGATGTACCTAAAGTCCTGTCCGGCAAGCGCGGCAAGGGTGTCACCATCGTTGCCCTCGATGGCGATGTGCCGCCGACCATTCGGCGCCCCACCGGCATGGCAGAGTTTGACCGCGTCACCGGAGGCGGATTGGTGCGGGGGTCGGCGGTGCTGATCGGCGGCGATCCCGGTATCGGTAAATCGACCTTGATGCTGCAGGTGGCGACGATGCTACGCGATGTGCGCGTGGCCTATATCTCCGGCGAAGAGGCGATCGAGCAGGTGCAATTGCGCGCCAAGCGGTTGGGCGTCGGCATCGCCGATAACCGGAAGGTCAGCGACATCACGACCGAGCTTGCCGCCGCTACCTCTTTGCGCGACATCATGGCGAGCCTAGACCGGCCAGATTGCCCCGAGATCGTCGTCATAGATTCCATCCAGACTCTCTATCTCGACAGCCTCGATTCGGCCCCCGGGACCGTGGCACAGGTGAGGACCTGCTCAGCAGAACTTATCCGACTGGCGAAATCGCGCGGTTTCACCTTGCTGCTGGTCGGACATGTCACCAAGGAGGGCCAAATCGCGGGTCCGCGCGTATTGGAGCACATGGTAGACACGGTGCTTTATTTTGAAGGCGAGCGTGGGCATCACTTCCGCATCCTGCGCTCGGTCAAGAACCGCTTCGGACCGGCCAATGAGATCGGCGTCTTCGAGATGTCGGATCGGGGACTGGCGGAGGTGCCCAATCCATCCGCTCTGTTCCTCGCCGAGCGGCATGGCAATATCTCGGGTGTCTCGGTTTTTGCCGGCATCGAGGGCACACGACCCGTTTTAGTCGAAGTACAGGCCCTGGTGTCGCCCTCGCCGCTGGCTACACCGCGTCGCGCCGTGGTGGGCTGGGACAGCGCGCGCCTTGCCATGATGCTGGCTGTACTTGAAACTCGCTGCGGCTTAGGGCTGTCAGGTAGCGAGGTTTATCTCAACATCGCCGGGGGCCTGCGCATCTCGGAGCCGGCGGCGGATCTTTCCGTAGCGCTCGCTCTCATCTCGTCGCTATCCGACCGGCCGGCGCCATCCGATCTTATCGCTTTCGGCGAGATCGGCCTTTCTGGCGAGGTGCGCATGGTGGCACAGGCCGAAACACGGCTCAAGGAAGCAGCCAAGCTAGGCTTTAAACGTGCTATTCTGCCAAAGCGCCTCAGTCAGGCTGGCGGTAAGAAACTGAAGGTCGATGGTATACATCTAATTGAAATCGGCCATCTGCAAGAAATGATCGATTGGCTCTATAATGAAGTCCGCTCCAATGCGCTGGTGGCGACAGTGACGGCCAGCCGACAGCAGCATCTCGGCGCGCTGACTACGGGAGAGAAGATTCGTTGAACTTCCTTGACGTCATTATCGTAGGTATCATCGGCCTTTCGACGCTGCTCGCCTTCTCGCGCGGTTTCATCAAGGAACTGCTCTCGATCCTGGGCTGGATCGGTGCCGTCATTGCGACGATCGCGCTCTTCACGCCGGCCCGCGCCATCGTGCGGCAATACATCGCGGAGCCACTACTTGCGGATATCGCCGCCGGCATCGCCATCTTCGTCGTAACGCTAATCCTGTGCGGCATGCTGAATCACTGGATTTCCGCGCAAGTACGGGGAAATGGCCTTGGCGCCGTCGACCGTTCGTTGGGCCTCGTCTTTGGACTCGTGCGCGGCTCCATCATTGTCTGTGCCCCCTATATTCTGATGGTGTGGGCGATGCCAAATCCAACCGAACGCCCAGATATGGTAAACGAGGCCCGCTTCCTGCCAGTTGTAGAACGCGGAGCTGCATTCATGCTGAAACTGCTGCCCGACGATATTCTCAAGAGTGGCGAAGACGCCATCAACCGCTCCTTGGATGCGGTCGAACAGGGGCAACAGCTGGGTAATGCTCTACAAACGATTACCCCGAATGGAAGCAATGCAGCCGGAACAGGGGCAAACGGTACAAAGGGAAGCCAAGAACCAGGTGGACAAGATGCTGGATCGGGGTATAAGGACGCCGAACGCAACGACCTAAACCGACTAATCCAGGGTTCGGAATAACCCGGCCGGGAAAAGGTAACTGCCGATGCTCACGACCCACCCCTTCGATGACGACCACTTGAAGGAAGAGTGCGGAATTATTGGCATATTTGGTGTCGAAGAAGCCTCAACCCGAACCGTTTTGGGTCTTCACGCCCTGCAACATCGTGGCCAAGAAGCGGCTGGCATTGTCTGCCATGACGGCGAGAACTTTCACGCCTATCGCGCGATGGGTCATGTTGCCGACAGCTTTTCGGCTGAAAGCATCGTCGGTCAACTGAAGGGTCAAGCTGCCATCGGGCATGTGCGCTATTCGACAACCGGCGAAACCGCGCTCCGCAATGTGCAGCCTTTTTTCGCTGAACTTGCCTTCGGTGGCATCGCAATCGCGCATAATGGTAACCTCACCAATGCGACAGCCATTCGCCGCGAGCTGGTGAAGCGCGGCTCGATCTTCCAGGCCTCGTCCGATACCGAAGTCATTCCACATTTGATGGCGACACATTTGCGCGGCAATGTCGTCGATCGCCTCATCAATGCGCTGCATCAAGTCGAAGGCGCTTATTCGATCGTCGCTCTCGCCAAGGACATGGTGATTGGCGTGCGCGATCCCTTAGGTGTCCGTCCCATGGTTCTGGGTAAGCTTGGCGACGGCTTTATCCTCGCCTCCGAGACCTGTGCGCTCGATATCATGAGTGCTGAATACATCCGCGACGTCGAGGCGGGCGAAATGGTCATACTTGACAAAAACGGCGTTACATCGATGCGTCCCTTTTCACCGGCTAAGCATCGTTTCTGCGTATTTGAATATATCTATTTCGCTCGACCCGATTCCGTGATGGAAGGAGTCAGTGTTTACGACGCCCGCAAGCGCATCGGCAAGGAGCTGTCGCAGGAAGCGTCGGTCGAAGCTGATGTCGTGATTCCAGTCCCAGATTCCGGCGTGCCCGCGGCGCTCGGCTATGCGGAGGGTTCTGGCATTCCGTTCGAATACGGCATCATCCGCAATCACTACGTTGGCCGTACCTTCATCGAGCCTACCGATCAGATCCGGCATCTCGGCGTGAAGCTGAAACACAATGCCAACCGTGCCAAGGTTACGGGCAAACGCATCATCCTTGTCGACGATTCGATCGTGCGCGGTACCACGTCCAAAAAGATTGTCGAGATGATGCGCCAGGCCGGTGCTACCGAGGTGCATATGCGCATCTCCAGCCCCCCCACATCTTATTCGTGCTTCTACGGTATCGATACGCCAGAACGCAGTAAGCTCTTGGCCGCACGCATGTCGATTCAGGAAATGACCGATTTCATCGGTGCCGATTCGCTTGCCTTTATCTCACTCGACGGGCTCTATCGCGCCATGGGGCATAACGGCCGAGACAAGGCAAGTCCGCAATATTGCGACGCCTGCTTCACCGGCGATTATCCAACTGAGCTCACGGACCAGAGCAAAGAGAACATCGCGCAGCTATCGTTGCTGGCCGAGAAGAGCGCCTGATATAATGACCGATGCTGCCAAAACCGGCCTTCTTGCCGGTAGGATAGCGCTTGTGACGGGCGCTTCGCGTGGGATTGGCGCCGCCATCGCCCGCGCCTACGCTCGGCAAGGCGCAGAGTTGATCCTCACCGCGCGAACGACGGGCGGGCTTGAAGAGCTCGACGACGAGATTCGCAAAATCAGCGGCAAGAGCAGTTTGCTCGTCCCCTTCGATCTCAAGGATTTCGATGCCATCGACCGACTAGGGGCAGCACTTTACGAGCGCTATGGCAGGCTCGACATCCTGGCCGGCAATGCTGGTGTGCTCGGCACTTTGTCACCACTGGGACACATTTCTCCGAAGGAATTCCAGGAGGTCCTCGACCTCAATCTGACCGCCAACTGGCGCCTATTGCGCGTGATGGATCCGCTGCTGCGGCAATCTGTGGCCGGCCGTGCCATCTTCGTGACCTCCGGCGCGGCACAGGGTCCACGCGCCTATTGGGGCACCTATGCCATCTCGAAAGCGGCATTGGAGATGTTGGTCGGGATCTATGCCCAAGAAGTTCAGCAGACTAATGTCCGCGCCAACATGATTGATCCCGGACGCACCCGAACTCGGATGCGTGCCAAGGCCTATCCGGGCGAAGATCCGATGAGCCTTAAGATGCCGGACGAGATCGTGTCGCCGTTTGTCACGCTCGCCAGCGCCGATTTTTTGAACAACGGCACCGTCATAAAGGCGCAATAGACCTTCTTTTTTGCGTTCCCACGTCTCCAACAGCGCATTGCCGCCGATTTCAGCGCTGATTTCAGCTGCTTATTTTTTTGGAGCATGGCGCGGCTATGTGACACCTGTCACTGAAAATTAGGCCGAGAAATTCCAATATCTGCATGGTCGACAAGGCCAGTCTTGTGCTGGTGGCGCTCGTCGAAAGTTTCCCTGAGTTTGCGATTGAACTTAACTTTGGGTGTTACCGGATCGGATTTCGATGTCCCACTCATAAGCGCCCCGCCGGCGGGCGATCCTGCCCCCTTAAACTGTCCGCCGGCGACTCCTTGTTTATCCACAAAAGCGTCATGACGGCGTCACGATCCTGCCAGAAAGATCCGGCAATGATTGCCGCAAATGATGCAAGTCCAATGATCATGAGTGCAATAATGAACGGCGCTGCCAAACGTGATGACGTTTTTCATAAACCCGTCCTGATCGGTGTGCGTGGCTGGTACTTCCAGCCTTTGCGCCAGATCAAGAGTGGCTTCAAATCGGTCCGCGCCACCTGCCTGATGCCGCGGCCGGCGAATGATCGCTAATCAAAGCTCTTCAGTCGCCACCGTGTTTATTTGCCGGTAGCATCGGAGCGCGTACCCTAGCTAGAGCTTCATCTCTTTGAGGCTATAGCCCTTGGGTAATTTGGCGGCCTTGATATCCAACTTGTCCCCGAAATTAGTCAGGGGAACTTAGCGTCTCATACCTTGATCCTACTCTCAAGATACTCATGCTATTTAAGTGCGTCCTTTATGCCGTAGGTCACATACGCACCGCGTAGATAAAGTGGGCGCAGGAAGGGCAGCGGGAATTTGGGCGGCAAGCGGCGGATGAAATGCGGCCGCTCCTCCATCCCACCGACCATCGCGCGGGCAATCGCCCGGCCGGACCATGTACCCATGGCGACACCATTGCCATGATAGCACATGGCGAAATAGACGCCCGGCTCATCATCCCAGCTACCCACATGCGGCACCAGATCCTGGGCAAGACACAGCAGACCCGACCAGCGATGTGTGACCTCGACGTGACGCCAATCCGGAT
>CAYOYT010000078.1:0-819 GCA_964408245.1 uncultured Dongia sp.
GTGGCACGACAACGCCGAGCCAAACGATCGTATGCCGAGTTCAACAAGATGTTGGAGATTGCGATGGGCTGGGGAACAGCATAATGTTCGACTCCACCAAAGAAGATTTGAAGGACATTCTGCAGGAAGCTGACGAAGGCAAGCTGCAGCTCCCCGATTTCCAGCGCAGCTATGTCTGGGCCGACAGCGACGTACGGAGCCTTCTGGCCTCCGTTGGCAAGGGCTATCCGGTCGGCGCCCTGCTGACTCTGGAAGCGGGTGGCGAGGTCGAGTTCAAGCCGCGGCTACTTGAGGGTGTTCCTCCGAAGCAGGTCAAACACACCGACCTGCTCCTCGATGGCCAGCAACGCATCACCTCACTCTATCAGGCGACCTATTCCAGGAAACCTATTCGCACGCGCAACGACAAGGGCGTCGAGATCGATCGCTATTACTATATCGATATCCAGAAGGCTCTGGCGGCGGGCGCCGATATCGAAGATGCCATCATCTCGGTTCCGGCTGACAAGCTGATCAGGGAGAATTTCGGCCGTGATGTGGTTCTCGATCTGAGTTCGCCGGAGATGGAGTACAAGAATCATCATTTCCCGCTGAACATCGTCTTTGACTGCAAGAACTGGTTCTATGGCTGGCGTGACTACTGGAAACCGCGGGGCATGGATGTGTCCGATATGGAACGCAGCCTAGATCAAGGTCTTTTGGAACGCATCCAGCGTTACAAAATGCCGATCATCCGCCTCGACAAGAACAACAGCCGCGAAGCGATCTGCCTGGTCTTCGAAAAGGTCAATGTCGGCGGCAAGAAGCTCGATGCCTTCG
>CAYOYT010000078.1:829-8524 GCA_964408245.1 uncultured Dongia sp.
CTATGCCGCCAGCAGTTTTGACCTCCGTGAAGACTGGCAGGGGCCGCAGGACAAAGCCAACCAAGGCCGCCGTGGCCGGATTCTGGGTGAGCATCCCAAGCACAGCGTCCTGTGGGAAATCGCCAACACGGATTTTCTGCAATCCTGCACCCTATTGCATACGCTGGAAAACCGTCGAGCGAAGGAAGCGGCTGGCCTGACGGGCAAGGAACTCCCGCAAGTTAGTTGCAAGCGCGAGTCCCTGCTGGCCCTCCCTCTCGGAGCCTATCGCAAATTCGCCGATCCCCTGGAAAAGGGCTTCAAGGAGGCTGGCGCCTTCCTCAACGAGCACAAGATCATCTGGCACCGCGATGTACCCTATCCGCCATTGATTGTGGGGCTCGCCGCCGTCTTTGCACAGCTCGGGCCTAAGGCGCAGACAGCCGCAGCCAAGCAAAAGCTTTCCCGCTGGTTCTGGACCGTGACGGCGGGCGAGTATTACGGCTCAGCGACTGAGACCAAGCTCGGCCGCGATGTGCCGCAGGTCATTGCCTGGATCGAAGGATCAGAACAGCTTCCGCAATGCATTGACGAAATCCAGTTCCTGAAATCGCGCCTCTGGACTCTGCGCTCGCGTCTGTCCGCGGCATACAAAGGCCTTCATGCCCTGATGATGGGCCATGGCTGCCGGGACTTCATCACCAACAGGCCCACCGACATTATGACGTTCTTCAATGACAAGATCGACATCCACCACATCTTCCCGAAAGCTTGGTGCAAGAAGAATGGAATCCCGCCCAAGGTATTCAATTCCATCATCAACAAGACGCCGCTCTCCCGCCGTTCCAACATTGTCATCAGCGGCCATGCCCCGTCCCTCTATCTGAAGCGGATCGAGGATGAGCAGGGCCTGTCTTCGGCACAGCTTGACGAGATTCTGCGCAGCCATCTGATCGAGCCCACCTTCCTGCGGGCAGACGATTTCGATGGCTTCATGAAGGCGCGCATCGACGTGCTGGCGGATTTGGTCGCCCAGGCCATGGGCAAGCCCGTGATGGTGTCGGATTTGGCGGATGGCGATATCGCGGGCGCCGATGACGAAGACGACGATGTGGATGACGAGGCGGAGGCGGCATAATGGCCAAGAAGGCAAATGGTAAGGGTACGGCCAAGACTGTCGAGACCCTGCGTCATGAAGAGGCGACGCGGAAGAATATTCCGACGGCGGAATATCAATCTGTCCTGGAAAACGAGCAGAAGAATCCGAAGAAAGTGCGCTATCCGCGCAACACCGATCTCGACCCGCAGCTCGTCTGGCGCGGCAAGGACGAACAGGATTGGAGCGACCTCGTCGTCAATGCCCCACCCCTCTATATCCAGGAAAAGGTTCACCCCAAGGTCCTGATCGACGATCTGCTGCGCAGTACCAAGGAACGCGCGCATGAGGCAGGCGAGCTGGTGCCGGATTTGTTTTCCGATTTTAATGGCATCCCCAAGGGCGTCGACAAGACCGAGTTTTACCAGCACGACCAGAACTGGTCGAACCGAATGATCCTCGGTGACTCGCTCCAGGTCATGGCCAGCCTCGCAGAGCGAGAGGGGTTGCGTGGCAAGGTACAATGCATCTATTTCGACCCGCCTTATGGGATCAAGTTCAACAGCAATTTCCAATGGTCGACGACCAGCCGTGATGTAAAGGATGGAAACGCGGGGCACATCACGCGTGAGCCGGAGCAAGTCAAAGCGTTTCGGGATACTTGGCGCGATGGCATTCATAGTTATTTGACCTACTTACGCGATAGGTTCGTAGCAGCGCGGGACCTACTCGCTGATGCTGGATCAATATTCGTTCAAATTGGCGACCAAAACGTCCATCGAGTGCGGGCGCTACTTGATGAAGTATTTGGTCCTGAGAACGCCATTAGCACGATAGTTTTTTCTAAAACTTCGAGCTCCACCGGAGATTTCTTAGGGCCAACATTTGACACGCTGCTTTGGTACGCAAAATCGCGGGCGTCAGTTAAATATCGAAAATTCCTCGTTAAGAAAGCACCGGGGCAAAAAGGCGGAACTGGATATAAGAGTGTTCAGCTTGCCGATTTACACAGGCGAGCCCTTTCCAAAGAGGAAATTGATGACCTCAGCACTCTTCCGGACGGCACGAGAGTGTATTTCCGCGACAATCTTACGAGTCAAAGTGTTGGGCGAGAAAAGGGAGAAGGGGCAGCGTCCTGGTTCGCCGTCGATTTTGAAGGAAAATCTATAAAACCATCACCGTCAGTTCGGTGGAAAACTAACTACGAGGGCTTTGCTCGCCTCATCAAAGCGAATCGCGTGGAAGCGAGCTCTGGAAACAATCTGGGGTACATTCGCTTTCTGGATGATTACCCGGTCTATGAACTAACAGATATGTGGTCAGACACACTTGGCCAAAACCAATTTGGTGGATCTAAGACATATGTAGTGCAAACAGCTCTTTCCGCTGTAGAGCGTTGTATCCTGATGTCTTCTGATCCGGGGGACCTTGTCCTTGATCCAACTTGTGGGTCGGGCACTACCGCCACTGTAGCTGAGCAATGGGGCCGCCGCTGGATCACAATTGACACATCACGTGTCGCTCTGGCGCTGGCTCGTGCTCGCATTATGGGCGCGCGATATCCCTTTTATCTCCTGGCTGATTCTCGTGAGGGACAACAAAAGGAATCGGAAATTAAGCGTACTATTCCGAGCTTGCAGCCCGTCCGCGGGAATATTCGTCAAGGCTTCGTGTATGAACGCGTCCCGCACGTCACTCTCAAATCTATCGTTGATAACCTCGACGTCGACGTGACCTGGGAGAAGTGGCAGGCAACGCTGGAGCTCTTGCGCGAAAGGCTGAACGCGACCCTGAAGAAATCTTGGGAGGAATGGGAAATTCCGCGCGAGGTGGATAAATCCTGGCCGGAGCCTGCCGGAAAGCTATGTGCCGATTGGTGGAAGGCGCGTATTGCGCGACAGAAGGAGATTGATGCCTCGATCGCTGCCAAAGCGGAGTTCGAATTTCTCTATGATAAACCGTATGAAGACAAGAAGAAGGTCCGCGTCGCTGGTCCCTTCACGGTCGAGAGCCTGAGCCCGCATCGGGTGCTGGGTATCGACGAGGATGACGATCTGATCGACGGTGTGCGCGAGGATGGCGCCGAATACGAGGCCAAGCAATCCTTCCCGCAAATGATCCTGGACAACCTCCGCAGCGCCGGCGTTCAGCAGGCGCATAAGGAGGATCGGATTACCTTCACCTCCCTCACCCCCTGGCCCGGCAGCCTGATCTGCGGCGAGGGGCGTTACATGGAGGGCGATGTCGAGAAGCGCGCCGCCATCTTCATCGGGCCGGAGTTCGGCACAGTTTTGCGCGCCGACCTGGTCGAGGCCGCACGCGAGGCGGCGGACGCCCGATTTGATGTCCTCATCGCCTGCGCCTTCGCCTATGAGGCGCACACGACTGAGTTTTCTAAGCTCGGCAGCCTGCCCGTCCTGAAGGCCCGCATGAATGCCGACCTTCACATGGCGGACGACCTCAAGAATACAGGCAAGGGCAATCTCTTCGTCATCTTCGGCGAACCGGATATCTCCCTCATCACCGAGCCGGCCGGAAAGCTCCGCGTCAAAGTGAACGGTGTCGACGTGTTCAAGCCACAGACGGGCGAGGTTATCAGCGACAATGCCGACGGCATCGCCTGCTGGTTCCTGGACACGGATTACAACGAAGAAAGCTTCTTCGTCCGCCACGCCTACTTCCTCGGCGCCAACGACCCCTACAACGCGCTGAAGACGACCCTCAAAGCCGAAATCGATTTCGAAGCCTGGGAGAGCCTTAAGAGCGACACCTCGCGGCCCTTCGAGAAGCCAAAGAACGGTCGCATCGCAGTCAAGGTCATCAACCATCTGGGAGATGAAGTCATGAAAGTGTTCAGGGTGTGATTATGATCGGCGAAGACTGACTATCATCATGCCGGGAATCATCGACAAGATTCCAAAGATGACTGTCCGTGACACTATGAGTTTATGGCGCAATGCGATCGGGATTTGCGTCGACCCGAAGAAGAGGAAGATGCGCGCCGAAGCCGAAGCTGTGCTTAAGGCTATCCAAATCGACTGGATCAGGAGGAAGCAGGAGCAAGGGGTGCAGGGATATCCCTTCCGTTGGCCGACAACGGATGCCAATCCAGGGACTGGCGGCATCGCCAGTCAGAATTGGCTGGAAGAAGGTGTCCTGAAGGAGATGGGATATCAGGTTGGATCAGTTGCAGGAATCTCGAAGCCGGCCCGAGAGCGGATACTGAAAGAGATATTCTCTGGTCCCTTGCCTCCAGCGTTTCCATCCGAACACCTCAGGGAATGGAGCGACCCACTTTCTCCCCGAAGACTGCAAAAGATGGCGGAATGCATTGCGGCTTTTGCCAGGAATGCGAACAGACGCCGAGATTCCAAAATGGCGAACGCGATCAAGGACTGGGAGAGCGACTTGGAGTTCCTTCACGAGGAATATTATGTAGGGAAATTCTGGTTCGCATGGCCATCCACTTCCGTACTGTGAACTTCGGAGACTGACATTGGAGTTCCGGATCTCAGACACCTTTACCGACAGCCTGACCCGCTTGACTGGTGAAGAGCAGAAAGCGGTCAAGACGAGCGTCTACGACTTTCAGGTTGACCCAAAAAATCCTGGGCTCAGCTTTCACAAGCTCGACAAAGCCAAGGACAAGAACTTCTGGTCAGTGCGGGTCAGCAGCGATATCCGCATCATCGTGCACCGGACCGAGCAAAGCGTGCTGCTTTGCTATGTCGATCATCACGACAAGGCCTATGCCTGGGCCGAGCGTCGCAAGCTGGAGGTGCATCCCAAGACGGGTGCCGCGCAATTGGTTGAGATCCGCGAGACGATCAAGGAAATCATTGTTCCCGCTTATGTTTCGCAAGGACCTGCCGATCGCCCGGCACGTCTCATTTTCGAACACATATCGGAAGTGCGGCTTCTCGATGTTGGCGTCCCCCAGGAATGGCTGGCCGATGTCAAGAAGGCGACGGAGGACTCACTCTTTGAGCTCGCCGAGCATCTGCCCGCCGAGGCCGCCGAGGCGCTCCTTGAGTTGGCGACAGGCGGGACTGTGGAGAGATTCGCCCCGCCGCAACCCGACCTCGATATTGCTGCTTTCGCCGATATGGCGCCGTCGGAAGTTCCGGCACGTTCGGCCTTTGAACACCCCGACGCGCAAAGGCGTTTTCGCACCATCCGAAATGTCGAAGAGCTGCAGCAGGCGCTGGATTTCCCCTGGGAGAAATGGACGATCTTCCTCCATCCGGCGCAGCGGCAGCTTGTCGAGCGAGACTATAGCGGTCCCGCGCGCGTGTCCGGGTCGGCGGGGACGGGCAAGACGATCGTGGCGCTTCACCGTGCCGTACACCTCGCCCGCCGTCATGCTGACGGCCGGGTGCTGCTCGCAACCTATACCGATACCCTGGCAAATGCCCTGAAGGCAAAGCTGACCAGGCTTCTGGCGGGCGAGCCACGTCTTGGGGAGCGGATTGACGTTCACTCCCTGGAATCTCTCGGTCTCCGCCTCCACAAGGCCATGATTGGTCCGGTGACGCTGGCATCCGAGCAAGAAGTCCGCCAGGCCATTCGGGAGGCCGCGGCCGCAATGCCTGGGCATAATTTCAGCCAGCAGTTCCTGGTCACTGAATGGGAGCAGATCGTCGACCCCTGGCAGTTGAGCAGTTGGCAGGAATATCGGGATGTCGCTCGGCTGGGCCGGAAGACCCGTCTGAAGGAAGCCCAGAGGGCAACCCTGTGGGCCATCTTTGAGAAGGTACACAACGATCTCCACCACAAAAGCATGAAGACCCATGCCGGCATGTTCACCGCACTGAGCAAGGCCCTAACGGCGGGCGGCAAGTCCCCGTACGATTTTGCCGTGGTGGATGAGTCCCAGGATATCGGTGTGCCGCATTTGCGCTTTTTCGCGGCTCTGGGCGGCAGCAGGCCGAACGCCCTGTTCTTCGCGGGCGATCTGGGACAGCGCATCTTCCAGCAACCCTTCTCCTGGAAGTCCCTCGGCGTCGACATCCGCGGTCGCGCCCGGACATTGCGCGTGAACTATCGAACCTCGCACCAGATTCGCGCCCAGGCGGACCGCCTCCTCAATGCAAAGCTGATCGACGTGGACGGTAATTCGGAGGACCGCGCGAACACGGTATCCGTCTTCAACGGTCCGTCGCCGGAGGTTATTACCTGCAAAAACGAAGAGGCCGAAGTTGCCGCCGTGGCGGCCTGGATCAAGAAGCAGGTCGCGGATGGTCTGCTGCCACATGAGATTGGCGTGATCGTTCGGTCCGGCAGCGAATTGTCGCGCGCCGAAGCGGCGCTAGGCGGCGCTGGCGTACCCTACAAGATACTCGACGATCATGTGGTCACCCTGCATGGCTTCGCCTCGGTCAGCACGATGCACATCGCCAAAGGTCTGGAGTTTCGCGCTGTGACAGTCATGGCCTGCGACGACGAGATCATCCCATCTCAGGCGCGCATCGAAACCGTCGGTGACGATGCCGATCTTCAAGAAGTCTATGAGACCGAGCGCCACCTCCTCTATGTCGCCTGCACCCGCGCCCGAGATCATCTGCTGATTACGGGTGTCGAGCCAGCTTCAGAGTTTCTTGACGACATAGTGAGCTTACCCCCCACCTTGGATCACCATTGATTTAACGGCAAAACCCATTCGGCGCCGAAACACACCTGCGCCGCGACAACTGTCGGCATGATTCCAAGCAAGACACCTTGGCGCAAAGAAGGCCTCACCAACCTGAGCATCAATGCACCATTGGGGAACCCAGGTTCTTTATTGCCTAGCCACTTTGGGTGCGAGATTCGCTTCAAAACTAGGCTTCCTGCGCCAGATAGCTCGCCCTCAGCCAGTGGGGCGCAGCATGATCCTCTTTGCAGAACATGGCTCCCAGGGCCCTTAAAATCGCCCCTGAGGGCCATTTAGGCTGCGACTTATGTGCGACCTGGAACAAAAAATGGCCTAGCTGTTTTTCAGCTAAGCCATTGATTTTCTTGGTTGCGGGAGCAGGATTTGAACCTGCGACCTTCAGGTTATGAGCCTGACGAGCTACCGGGCTGCTCCATCCCGCGGGATGTTTGTTGTGTCGAGATGTGTTGTGTCTTGAGTATCTGATGCATGATCCGGGCTTCGAAGACCTGGCGGCGACCTACTCTCCCGCGTCTTGAGACGAAGTACCATTGGCGCTGAGGGTTTTCACGGCCGAGTTCGGGATGGGATCGGGTGCTGGCCCCTCGCCATAACCACCAGGTCATCGAAGGCCGGATGCGTGCTCATTTTTGAGATGAGCGACCCTCGGCGCACTGGCTTTAAAAGCGTGTTGCGCCGAGAGCTAGATTACCAATATGAAGTGCTGAATGTGCCGAGGCCTATAGGTTTGCTTTGCAAGTATGAAGGCAAAGCATCAAGCCAATGGAGCGATTAGTACCGGTTAGCTCCGCACATTACTGTGCGTCCACACCCGGCCTATCAACGTGATGGTCTTTCACGGCTCTCATAGGGAGTACTCGTTTTGAGGTGGGTTTCCCGCTTAGATGCTTTCAGCGGTTATCCCGACCGTACATAGCTACCCGGCGATGCCGTTGGCACGACAACCGGTACACCAGAGGTACGTTCA
>CAYOYT010000079.1:0-8458 GCA_964408245.1 uncultured Dongia sp.
ATGTTTCTCTCGGCGTTGAGCGCAGCAACGATCAATCGCGAGATGCAGTCTCGATTGATCTGCCGATCCGCCCAGATCGTCGCCCCGTCAATCGCCGGATGCTGGCGGATCTCGTCGCTGGAGAGCCTTTCACGGTGCCGGCAATCGATGAGCCGGTGCGTGAAGGCACCCTTAGCCGGTATGCACTTCTTTCAAACCAGCCGGCACTGCTCCGGATGGCGGCGGCGCTCAGTTATCTGCAGCAATATCCCTATGGCGGCGCTGAACAACGGATCAGCCTCGCGCGTGCCGAGCTCGCACTCCACAAGTTCCGTGACACGCTGGCGTTGGGCGGCCAGCTTGACCGGCTCGATCAGGACGTGAAGGACACGGTCGCCTATGTCGCTAAGGCGACCAAAGAATCGGGCTTGGTCTCGTATTGGCCAGGCTCCGAGGCCTATGTATTTCTGACTGCCTGGTCGGTGCAGTTTCTGGTCGAGGCGCGAGATGCCGGATACGCGGTTGACGAGGCTTTGCTGAACAAGCAGGTTGATGCCTTGCGCCAGTCCCTACGCTCCGATAACACCAACCTTATCTCCGGTATCGAATATGCGGAACGGGTCTGGGCGCTGACGGCCTTGGCCGATGCGGGCAAATCCGATGACGCTTATGCCGCCGAGCTAGCGCGCAAGACACAATGGCTCAACCTCGAAGCTCTAGCGCAGGTGACTAAGGCGCTCGCTCGCTCATCATCGACCGATGCGAAGACAAGTGCCGAGCTGATGGCCAAGACCTGGGCTGGCATCGTCACCCGGCTCTATCAGGGTAAGGAGATTTACGGTGGCCTGCAAACCAGCGCCGAGGCGGGTGACCGGCTGATTATTCCTTCAGAAACCCGCGCCGTCGCCCAGGTCCTCCAGGCGGTCGGGACTGGTGGTGATGAGCCGAAAAAGCAATTATTGGTGAATGCTTTGGTGACTCTCGGCCGCGGGGACGGTTGGGGCACGACGAATGCCAATGCCGAGGCTCTGCTCGCGCTGGCGAAGTTTATTCAGATCCAGCCGAACACTGCCCCGGCTCAAGTAGTCGAAGTTGTGGATAAGGATAAGGCGGGTAAGATCGAGGTTGGCGGCCAGACGAGCGTGGTGAAGTTGTCTGGACTTGAAGCCGGTAAGCTCTCCTTCGCCGCTTCTAATGCGCAGCCGGTCGGTTTGCTCGTCAATACGCAGTACGTGCCGCAGTCAGATGGCAGCCAGGAGGCGCCGCATGCGGAAGGGTTCGTGGTCAGCCGCGAGGTGCATCAGGTCCAGCCGGGCGATGCACCGGCGATCAAGACCGCGCTCGATGCAGCTAGCAAGACCATCACGTTCAAAGTGGGCGAGATCGAGGAGGACCGCGTCGAGTTAGTGAACGCGATCGATCGTAACCATGTCGCGGTCATGATCCCGCTGGCCGCAGGCATGGAGCCGCTCAATCCAGCATTGGCGACATCGCCGCCAGAGGCGAAGCCGACGGGTGAGACGACCTTGGCGCCATCCTTTGTTGCTTTTCTGGATGACCACGTAGCTTACTTCTACGACACATTGCCGAAAGGGACATATCGCTTTGCGTTTCGCAGCCGCGCTCATATTCCCGGTACGTTCATCCAGCCGGCCGCCTATGCGGAGATGATGTATGACGGCAGTGTGAACGGCAACTCAAGCGGCGCGAAGATCGTCATCGTGCCTGCCGATGCGCAATAAGCGCCGCTATATTCTGGGGGCGATCGGTGTCTTTGTAGCGACGCTTTTCGCCTGCGGCTGGTTTAGCGCCGCATTGGTCGCACCGCAGCCAACACCGATCTTGCTCGATCGGAATGGCGGCTTCATGGCACAGATCGCGGCTCCTAACGACGCCGGCTATGGCTATTGGGAGATTGCCGACCTGCCGCCGCGCGTGATTGCGGCGACGGTGGCGCTGGAGGATCGGCGTTTTTGGTGGCATCAGGGTGTGGATCCCCTCGCGGTCGTCCGTGCAGCTTGGCAGAATCTGGCAAGCGGTGAGCGTGTCTCTGGTGCGTCGACGCTTGCGATGCAGGTCGTTCGGATGCAGGACTCTAAGCCGCGCAGCTATCTCAATAAGGTACGAGAATCCTCGACGGCATTCTTTCTGACGCTCCGCTATGGTCGGGAGGCCATCCTGCGACAGTACTTGAAGCTGGCGCCGTATGGCAACGGCAGTCATGGGATTGCCCATGCGGCGCGGTTCTACTTGGATAAGCCAGTTGCGGATTTGAGCTGGGCGGAGATTGCGTTTCTCGCGGCCATTCCTCAGGCGCCGAGCCGGATGAATCCGTTGCAATTCGACGGCCATGGAGATGCAGTTGCTCGCGGTCATCGCATCCTTGACGCGCTGCGATCGGACGATGTCATCACAGAGAGCGACTATTCTTTGGCAACGTCGCAGCTCGATCATCTGCCGTTGCTCGACCGCCACGCCCGACCAGAGAACGCGCTACACGCGATCCTCAATCTACAGCGCCACATAAAGTCTATCGCCGCCTCCGCGACCGATCCGCGTGTCGTCACCACCATCGCTGCGGATACCCAGCGCGATGTCGAGGCGCACATCCAAACCTATCTTGACCGATGGCGCAAAGACGGGGCGGAGCAAGCTGCTGCCGTCGTGGCCGATGTGCGGACCGGTGAGATCCTCGCTTGGGTTGGCTCTTCCGGCTATTTTAATCCCAATGCAGGGGCTATCGATTTTGCGCAAACCGAGCGCTCACCGGGCAGTACACTGAAGCCCTTCATTTATGCGTTGGCTCTCGATCGTGGCGCTATCGCCCCCGAGACCAAGCTACTCGATACAGCTTTCAGTGCCGGAACCATCGCTAATTCGGACCGCAGTTTCTTAGGGGTGCTGACACCGCGGCGTGCACTCGCCAATTCGCGCAATGTCCCGGCCGCTAATCTAACCAGGGCGATCGGTCTCGATGAAACATTCCTCTATCTACGCCTCCTTGGTCTAAATCAGGGGGTGCGACCGGCTGGGTATTACGGTCTCTCGCTTTCGGTCGGCGCTTTACCAACAACGCTGGAAAATCTCACACGCGCTTATCTGGCGTTGGCCAATGACGGCATAATGCGTGATCTGGTTTGGACTCGCGATGCGCCGTCAATAGTGGGAACGCGCATCATGTCGGTCGATGCGGCACGGCTTGTGACGCAATTTCTCGCTGATCCGTCAGCGCGCCTGCCGAGTTTTCCACGCATGGGGTCGACAGAATATCCCTTCCCAGTGGCCATCAAGACCGGGACCTCGCAGGGCTATCGCGATGCCTGGACCATGGCTTTCTCACACAAATATCTGGTCGGTGTCTGGGTTGGGCGTTCCGATGCCGGACCGATGCGCGACGTGACTGGCGCGAGGACGGCGGCGGAACTAGCCCGTACGATTATGCTCGATCTTCATGGCGATGTGTGGGATGTCGCCGCAATGGCTTTCTCGCCACCACCTAGTTATCGTCTAGGTCGGGAAAGCATGCCGGAATGGACCAATGGTCAAGTTGCTCGGCTGACGGTAGCCAGTCCGTCAGCACTTGCTGAATTGACCCCGGAGGCTTGGGCGTCAGAGCAGGTGACAATCGTCTCGCCACGCAATCAAATGCGGGTGATCCGTAATCCTGAGCTTCCGGCGGAGCTTGCGAGTCTTCCACTAAAAGCCACGGTGCCGGATGGGGCGACTCAGATCGTCTGGTACGTGGACGGCAAGCCGTTCTTGGTGGCGCAAGCAAGCGAAACCGCGCGTTGGCCTTTGCAGCCAGGCTTCCATAAGTTCGAAGCGAAAATTCCTTACCGGGATATTGCGGCGAGACCGGTGACGATCCACGTTGAATAGAAATCACTGACTGACGTTCATCGCAGGCGACCTCATTTTAAGTCGTCGTGGCCCGACCTGTCGCTTGCCCGCTTAGTGCATTGCGCTCGAACCCAGCGTTAGTCCCACTGGCCGAGCATTCAGTCTTCGAATTGCACAAAACGCTTGATTAGGTGTCGCTCCACAGCTTTGCGGCGAGAAGAAACAGAAATACTTCAAAATTCCTCAAAAGACTTAGGCCCGTGAATTCTGCCAGCGTGTTTCCTGAAATGGACTTCTCCAGTTTCAAACACGTAGGATGCAGCAGTGAAAACGATCACGATGTGACTGACGAATAGTTTGGATCGCAGATAATTCCTAAAGGCCGCGACCACTGTTTCAAGTACAGCTGTGTCCATGCCACTTTTCACCAAGCATCTCTTCGCTAGCCAGGATATCGAAATCAATCATTGGAGCTGGCTGTCAGCGTCGGATGGCGAGGTCTGGGCCAAGATGATTGATGCGTTCAACAGTGCCCACAAAGGCAAAGGTGTGCAGATTAAGCTGCAACTGGTACCGGAGGAGCAGTACGCGACCAAAGTTCTAGCCGCTGTCGCTACCGGTGAAGCGCCCGATTTCGGATGGGGAACGGCTGGTAAGGCGGCGCAATTGGCCCGCGACGAAATTATTGTGCCGTTGGACAAAGTTGCAACTAACGTCGGCCTCGACCTGGCCGATTTCTCTGAGCTCTCGTTAACAGCAGCGCGCTATCCGAAGTACGGCAACCAGCTCTTCATGGTGCCGATGGATCTGATGAGCTTGCAGCCGGAAATCAACCTCGATCATGTCGCCGAGGCTGGGCTTGATGCAAATTCGCCGCCAACCAATGAATCCGAGTTGATGAGCTGGGCTAAAGCCTTGACCAAGCTGACCGACGGAAAGGTCACACGATCTGGCATCATGATGACCGGGTCTGGCGTTCAGCCGACCGTTACGTGGGGTATTGTTGCCGAGCAAATGGGCTTTCAGCGCGCTAGCGAAGATCTGAAGACGGCGTGTGTAAATCCTGAAGCTGGCATCAAAGCGATGGAATGGGTCCTAGCCCTATTCGATACAGCTAAAGTCTCAACGCGAGATGTCACCGATCGATACAAAGCTTTTGGTACGGGTGAAGGATCGATCTTCTGGACCGGCCCCTGGACTCTGAATGGTTATGTCCAGCAAGGTTTGAAATTCCGCACGTACAATATGCCGAATATAGGCGGAACTTTGAAAACCTACTTCGAAATGGGCGGCCTCGAGCTCTATACCCAGCAGGATGAAAGCCGTTACGACGCTACAATGCAGGCCGTAAAATGGCTGTCTGATAACAGTTTCCTGTGGACAACGGTCGGTCGCGGTGCGTCGCCGCGCAAATCGATCCTCACGCGTGACGATTATAGAAGTACCGGTGTCGCCTGGGATAAGCGCGGGCCGTTTGTGGAAGGTATGGAGTTCGCCACTATCCTCGAGGTACCCGTGGTGGCCGGTCCAGATTACACCATCTATGCCGGCGGCAACTTTCTCGCCAAAACTCTTGAAAATGTGTGGGCCGGCAAGAAGAAGCCGGCGGAGGCTATGATGGATTTGCAAGAAACTTGGCAGAGAGGTCTGGACGAAGGTTGATTTCTTGTCTGCCGATCTTTTCGGCAACGTATCTTGCTACTCGTTTTGGTGCCGCCCGCGGCGAGCGTTGGATGCTGCATTATTGCCGGTAAGAGTGATGTCAGATCAGATTGTGACTCGTGCCGATAAAATGGGCACCAGTTTTCTCAGTCCCGAACGTGGGCGTGGCGCCGATTGGATCGGCTATTTGTTCGTGTCGTTTTTTACTATCCCATTTCTACTTTTCAATATTTTGCCGGTGCTGTTCGGTGGCTACGTTGCGTTCACCAAATGGAGCATTGTTGGAAAGCCTAAATGGGTAGCTGCGGATAATTTTATCACCGCTCTTTCTGATGAATGGGTAATCAACGCCTTTTATAATGTGTTGCTGTATGGTGCCATTGTAGTACCGGGGGTGGTGATCTTCGGCCTCATGGCAGCCCTTCTCGTTAATCAGCGGTGGCCTCTATCTGCCCTGGCACGCACATGTTTCTTCTCGCCCTATGTGGTATCGGCCACTGTCATCGGTCTGATCTGGGTGTGGCTGCTGGATACGCAGTTCGGTTTGATCAACCACTATCTCGGCTATCTCGGTATTGGCAATGTCGAATGGTTGACGTCGACCAGTTGGTCGCTGATCGGAGTCAGCATAGCCTCCATATGGTGGGATATGGGGCTCGCTTTCATTCTTTTCCTCGCGGCACTGCAGGATATTCCGAGAGACTTAAGCGAAGCAGCATTGGTCGATGGTGCGGGCCGGTTACAGCGTTTTTTTCACATCATTCTGCCCATGCTCCGACCTGTTATCAGTATGGTCGTAACGCTACAGCTGATTTCAACCCTGCGTATATTTAGTCAAGTTTATGTCATGACTAATGGTGGTCCAGCTGGTTCGTCGGATTCACCAATCCACTATATTTATAAATCGGCCATCGTTCGTCATGAATTCGGCTATGCATCTGCTGTTGCTGCCTTGTTGTTTGTTGTGATCGTTGCAGTGACGGTCCTTCTGCGTTTCTTGATTAAGGAAAAATCTGCAACATGACTGGCACGCACATCGGTATTGTCCGGTGGCTTCGTGACCGGAATATGGCAGTTGCTGATATTCCGCTATGGCTTATTGGGATGTTTGTGGCGTTGGTGTGGTCACTACCCTTTATATGGATGGCTTCAACCTCGCTCAAATTGCCGCAACATGTCTTGACCAAGGACATCGAGTGGCTACCGCGCGTCGTGACCTTGAACAACTATACTAAGGTTTTTGAGTTTCCTGTTTTGCGTTGGACCTTCAACAGTATCGTCCAAGCCTCGATTTCGACCGGTTTCTGTGTCTTCTTCGGCGCCATGGCTGGCTATGCTTTAGCGCGAATGAGATTTCCCGGAAGCGGTCTTATTTTCGCTCTGTTTGTCGCTTCACTTATGATACCGGCAGAGGTTACCGTCATTCCTCTGCTATTAGCCTTTATCAAGATAGGGCTCGCCAGCAGTTATGCGGCTCTCATTCTACCGACAATGGCCAATGTATTCAGCGTCTACATCTTTCGGCAATTTTTCCTTGGCTTTCCGCGCGAACTAGAAGAAGCAGCGCGCATAGACGGCGCCAATCCCTTCCGAATCTTTTTGCTTATCGCGTTACCGCTCGCGCGGGCTCCTGCCATTGCTGCTACCGTGATTGTCTTTACACTTAACTGGAACAGCTTCTTATGGCCGTTGCTGGTTACATTCAAAGACGAAATGAAAACATTGCCAGTCGGAATCGCTCAATTTGCGCCGGTTGTTGGCAATTACACGCAGCTTGAAAGCTTTTCTGTTTCTATGGCTGCTGTAACGATTTTGTCGGTGCCGAGTCTATTGCTGTTCTTCATTCTGCAGAAATATTTTATTCAAGGTATTTCGCAAGGCGGTATCAAATCGTGACTACTGCAATCAAAGCGAAATGAACGCGACTTGCCTCCCGGTCACCAAGTTGTTCATCAATAACAGTTGGGTCGCGAGCAAGGCCGGCGAGACTTTTGAAACCCGCGATCCCAGCACTGAAGCGGTGATTTGCAAAGTGCCGCGTGGTCGGGCCGAGGATATCGACGTTGCTGCTCACGCCGCACATGCCGCACTATCAGGCCTCTGGGGTCAGATGACCCCATTTGAGCGCGGTCGCGCAATTAACAGGCTGGCAGACTTAATAGAAGCCAATAAGGAACGTCTGGCTTATCTTGAGTGTATCGATGTTGGCAAGCCGATTGGCGCAGTATAAAGGAGATCGTCATGCGTCGGGACATCAAGATCGATGAAATTAGAGCGTTGGTTGCACTCGTCGATACCGGCACTCTCATGCGGGCGGCAGCCGTCGTCGGGCGGACGGAATCTGCACTCAGCCTCCAGCTCAAGCGACTGGAGGAATCAGCTGGTGTCACCTTGCTGCAGAAACAGGGGCGTAAACTTGTTCTGACCGAGGCTGGCAAAGTTGTTTTGGAACACGGCCGTAAGCTGCTTGCCGCCCAAAGCGAATTGCGCTCGCTTGCTGAGGGATCTAACACTGCCAGTGGTAACACCAATTTCGATTATCTCAATCGTCTCGCCATCGCAACGCCAATGCGTGTGAGTGTGACGGCGGAAGGTCGGTTCCAGGAAATGCGCCCCATTCCGTCTTTCAAAGATAGTTTAGGTGGCAACCTACTCGGCGCCGCCTACGAATATTGGATGGCGCGCAGCCAGCGGAATGAGCCAATCGATTTTGCTGTTGTCGGTGCGTTGGCTGATCGGTGCGTTCCCAATTACATCCTCGCCGTGGTTCATATCGAGGCGGGCTCCTCGCTCGAGGTCAGCTCGATGCGCCATACCCTGGGCGAGAGTCTCGATCTAAAGAACGCTGATGTCTTGGTGCGGTCATGCGCGAAGATCGCCTCGCTTCTGTCACATGCTCATAAGATCGAGATGCCGATATTGTGGGCAGGCGCTTGCATTCTCGAAAGCTATCAGACGCATTGTGCACGTACTCTAG
>CAYOYT010000080.1:0-8448 GCA_964408245.1 uncultured Dongia sp.
ACCTTTCCGCTTGTAAGGGCAGGCGACGCGCGGCATAGTCCCCGGCGCTCAGCGGCGTGGCGACCTAAATTAGCCCGCCGCATCAGGGCATTTTCAGGCACCGATTAGGATACCCCCAATCCCATGGCCATTTCGACCTTTCGCCAGGCCCTGACGGCCGGCGTCCTCCTTACCCTCAGCCAAAGCTTTGCTTGGGCCCAGGACAATGCAACCACCACCCAGCCGGCGGCGCCGGCCACGGCTGCCCCGAGCGGTCAGCCCAATCCCAAACTGGTCGTTGCAAAGCTCAACGGCACCGACATCACTCGACAGGACATCATTGATTCCGCCTCTGGTCTCGATCCGCAGATCCGTAACAATATTGACCCGTTTTTCCCACAGTTGCTTGACCGCTACATCTTCCTAAAGCTGGTCGCCGCCAAGGGTCGTGCCGACGGCCTCGACAAGGACCCGCAGGTCACCAAGTTGATCGAAGAATCTGTCCGTCAGATTGAGGATAATGCCATTCGCCAGGTCTTTTTTGAAAAGCAGATCGAGGCAAAAGTCACGGACGCAACGGTTGACACCCGCTACAACGAACTGAAGTCCAAGTTCGACGAGGACGTTAAGAAGCTGCCACCGGAGCGCGAGATTTCCGCAAGCCATATCCTGGTGAAGACCGAAGATGAGGCGAAGGCGATCCTGGCCGAAATCGAAAAAGGTGGCGATTTCGCAAAGATTGCTTCAGCGAAGTCGATCGACCCCAGCGCCAAAAGCAATAGCGGCGCTTTGGGCTGGTTCGCCAAGGGCATGATGGTAAAGGAATTCGAAGATGCCGCCTTCACCATGAAGAATGGTGAAGTCAGCAAGACTGCCGTGAAGTCGCAATTCGGTTATCACATCATCAAGATCACCGGCGACCGCACCAAGCCGCTGCCGACCTTTGACAAGAGCAAAGAAGACGTGCGTCTCGACCTCGTTGAAGAACTGCGCCAGCAGGTCGCCAAGGAATTGAAAGATGCCGCCAAGCTCGACATC
Source organism: uncultured Dongia sp. (assembly GCA_964408245.1). Lineage (GTDB taxonomy): Bacteria > Pseudomonadota > Alphaproteobacteria > Dongiales > Dongiaceae > Dongia. Next base: position 1,018 of record CAYOYT010000080.1, read on the forward strand.
GTCGATCCCAAGGGCGGCGTGAAACCGGCCGAATAGTAAGTACTGCGTCATATAATCCAGGAAAGGCCGACGACAGATGTGCGCCAAGGTCTCGCCGCTTGCACCGAATGTGGTTCATCCGTTGCCGGCCCTTTCCGGGATTAAGCTTGCCGCTCGTGAATGCGGTGTTCGTTACAGGGGTCGCAAAGACGTCATGCTGATGGAAGTTGCTCCGGGCAGCACCATCGCCGGCGTCCTTACCCGATCCCTCACCTGCTCCGCGCCGGTCGATATCTGCCGCAAGAATCTCAAAGGCGGCAAAGCGCGTGCCATTCTGGTCAATGCCGGTAATGCCAATGCCTTTACCGGTAAGGCGGGAGTTGACGCCGTCGATCGCTGCCTGAAAACCATGGCAAAGTCGCTGGGCTGCAAGGTATCGGAGATTTTCATCGCTTCGACTGGCGTCATCGGCGAACCCTTGAACGACAAGCGCATTACGGAAAATCTACCAGCACTGATTAAGGATCTGCAGGTAGATGCCTGGAACGATGCCGCCCGCGCCATCATGACCACCGATACCTTCGAGAAGGTTGCAACCCGCAGAGCTAAAATCGGCGAAGCGGAAATCACCATAAACGGTATCGCCAAGGGTTCTGGTATGATCGCGCCGGACATGGCGACCATGCTGGCATTTGTGGCGACCGATGCCAAGATTCCATCCGCCATCCTCCAGGTTCTGCTCTCGAAGGCAGCCGACAGATCCTTCAACTGCATCACCGTAGATGGCGATACATCGACCAGCGACACGCTGCTTCTGGTGGCGACCGGTCAGGGACCTAAGCACAAGAAACCTATTTCGGCGGCCGACCCAATCCTCAAGGAATTCCGCGCAGCGCTTGAATCGCTTCTCACCGATCTCGCGGTGCAGGTGGTACAGGATGGCGAAGGTGCCGAGAAGCTCGTCACGATCGATATCTCTGGTGCCGCCAGTGTCGGTGCTGCGCGCCGCATCGGGCTGGCCATCGCCAATTCGCCACTGGTAAAGACCGCGATTGCCGGCGAGGATGCTAATTGGGGCCGCATCGTCATGGCTGTCGGCAAGTCCGGCGAGAAAGCCGATCGCGATAAATTGTCGATTAGCATTGGCGGGATTGAGATTACTCGGCACGGCCAACGCCGACTAGATTACGACGAGGCACCGGTGGCTGCCCATATCAAAACGCGTGACATCCATATCGGCGTCAATGTCGGCATCGGTCGCGGTAAGGCCCGCGTCTGGACCTGCGACCTCACTCATCGTTATATCGAGATCAATGCCGATTATCGTTCCTAAGATCGTTACGGAACGCCTACGCCTACGCCCCTTGACGGTCGCCGATGCGCCGGAAGTCGTGCGTTTGGTCGACGATTTTGAAGTGGCGCGCTATACTGCGACCATTCCCTATCCTTACGACATGAAGATGGCGCTGGATTTCATTGCAACACCCGAGGCAGCACCAGATGCCGCCTCGCGCTTCATCGATGATCCTGAAGCGGCCTTGGTCCTCGCCATCGCGAAGAAGGATGGCGACCAGTTCCTGGGCTGCGTCGGCCTGCAGAAAACACCGGAGGCACCCGAGCTTGGCTACTGGATCGGCCGCGAGCATTGGCGCCAGGGTTATGCTTCGGAAGCGGCTAGCCGGCTCGTGCGGCTCGCTTTCGAGAATTTTGCTCAGCCCGAACTCATTGCTTCCGCTGTCACGGTCAACGATGCCTCGCATCGTGTGCTGGAAAAGATTGGTTTCACCATTTGCGGGACCGGCGAGATTCATTCCCGCGCTCAGAACAGCCATCTTCCTGTCATCCATCGACGCCTGAAGCGAAATGACTGGCTGCGCGCCGTCGGTCGCGCCGCATGAGCAATAAAAGAATGGTTCTTGTCGTAGCCGTGGCGCTCGTCGATACGGACGGCCGCGTTCTCCTGGCCCAGCGGCCAGAAGGCAAGAGCATGGCTGGCCTGTGGGAATTTCCTGGCGGCAAGGTCCAAGGCGGTGAGACGCCGGAAGTGGCCCTCATTCGCGAACTTCATGAGGAACTTGGCATCGATGCCAAGGAAAGCTGCTTGGCACCGCTAACGTTCGCCTCGCATACCTACGAGACGTTCCATCTTCTGATGCCACTTTATGTCTGTCGGCGTTGGGAAGGCCACGTGCGAGGGGTGGAAGGCCAGCAACTGGCCTGGGTGCGCCCGACGCGTCTCGGCGATTATCCCATGCCGCCCGCCGACAAGCCACTCATTGCCACGATCTGTGATTTGCTATGAGATAGTCTGGCGCAGCTTCCCAGGCGCGACATCGGGAGATTCATAAAATGCATCTCAACCCCAAGACCTGCACCGTGATCGGCAGTGTGGCCCTGATATTAGCTTTCGCCCAACCGGCACGCGCCGATCCAGTTGGTCTCGTGCAGCGCGTGCAGAACGCGGTCTATGGCACCGAGCCGCAAGGCAGCCGGGTCCCGAAATACCGGCGCGACGGCATCATTTCCAACGAGCGGATCGAAACGACGCAGAACAGCGCGATTGAAATCGGATTCGTCGACGGCTCCGATCTCGTCATCGGCGCCCAAGCGAACGTCACGATCGACAACTTCGTATTCGACACCGACGCCAGCAATGGCCATGCAGCAATCACCTTGAGCCACGGCGCGTTCCGCTGGGTGACGGGAATCATGCCCAAGGGGGGCGTGGTGCTAGAAACGCCGACAGCGACGATCGCCATCCGTGGTACCGATCTGAAACTCGGCGTTAAGGCCAATGGCGACACATTGCTGTCCCTCGTCGAAGGCGACATAGAAATTCGCGCTAAGGGCAACGGTGCCACCGCCGCGCTCACCACCGGTCAGAGCGCCCGGATAACATCGCAGGGCATCAAAATCACCGACCAAATCATCTCTGTCGCCGACGCCGTGGTGGACGACGGCTGGTTCAATGCCATTGGCCGAGACAGTTCGTCACGCGACCGCGACCAGAAGAGCGACGATGGTAGAGGCAGCGGCAACGGCTTCGATTAAGGAGCTTTGCGCAGCTCCCTTTAGCTTTTATTGCCGAATACGTCTCGCAGATTCACCTCGCCGCTGCCACGCCGGGCTGGCTGCTGCTGATTGGCAGCCGGCGCCCAGCCTGTCAGGAAGATCGCTTGGAAAGTGGCGCGCAGCCGCCCGTCACGATCGGCGAAACGCTCGGCATAGAGTGCCGCGGCTCGCGCGATCATGTTGCGGCCGATCGGCCCGCGCGACCGCGCCATCAGCGCATTGCCCTCCCCCATGCCGCGCAATTCGCGCATCAACGCCAAAGCATCGGAATAGGTCACATTAATCGTTTCCGAATCAGCAACCGGCAGGGCAAAGGATGCGCGCTGCAGCAGTCCCGCCGCGTCTCGCACACCGACCATTGGCGAAATGCGCGGGCTAACGCCACCGCATGTTCCAAGTTCTGCCTCCATCAAGCATTGGCGCAATTCCGTCAGGGTTTCGCCCCCTAACAACACGCCAAGAAACAAACCATCAGGCTTCAGCGCATCCCGAATCTGCACCAAGGCGCCTGGCAAATCGTTAACCCAATGCAACCCCATGCAGCTGAGGACAAGATCGAGACTGCCCGGGCGGAACGGCAATGCCTCCTCTTCACAGAGCAAGGCCGGTTCAGAGAGCAAAAGAGGGCTGGACACACGCGGCATGACCGGCGCCGCTGCGATCATCGTTTCGATCCCGCCCAAAGCCGGGTTTATCCCACGGCGCACAACTTCTAGTAAACCGGGCTGCGGCGAGAAATCGGCGGCCAGCGGAAAACCCTGCCGGATATCGGCAAGACGATCCAGCAGCCTCTCGGCCAACTCCCGGAACAGAAAATCGTGCTGGGCAAAACCGGCTTCGGCACGGCGGCGCTGACGCCGGACTTGCACTCGGTCGAAAACAAGGCGGTTGTCATTCATGGCGCGAAGTATGCCGATGACGATAGGGCAAGCAATGCTTTTTGATTACAATTAATGATTGACGAAATTTTTTATACTCTTCAAATAGATTTATGGAACGAAAGTTGGAGCTCGCCCCTCGCATAACCCACTCTTTGAAGCGCGGTTGGGGGCACGTGCTTGATGCCGTTTTGCCGCCGCGTTGTCTTAAGTGCGGCGAGGTCGTCATGGCATCTGACGCGCTGTGCCCGGTTTGCTGGCAGCAGCTGAGCTTCCTGGGGCCGCCTTATTGCTTCTGTTGCGGCCAGCCCTTCGATTTCGACCTGGGGCCGGAAGCTTTGTGTGGTGCCTGCACGCAAAATCCGCCGACCTTCGATCGCGCACGTTCTGTCCTACGCTATAACGAATCGAGCCGCGATCTGGTCCTTGCCTTTAAACATGCCGACCGCACCTCGCTAGGCCCCACCTTCGCGCATTGGCTTCATCGCATCGGGTCCGAGCTATTGGCCGACAGCGATGTCATCGTCCCCGTGCCGTTGCACTGGTCGCGCCTCTTTGCACGGCGCTATAATCAGGCGGCCCTGCTGGCGCAGAATCTCAGCACGCTTTCCGGCAAATCCGTCTGGCCCAATCTCCTCATCCGTCATCGCGCGACACGCAAGCAGGGCCATCTGGGGCGCCTGGCCCGTCAGCGCAATGTCGCAGGCGCCTTCGCGCTTCACCCGCGAGCGGGCGATCTGGCCGGTATCCGGATTCTTCTGGTCGACGACGTTATCACCACTGGCGCCACGATTGCCAATTGCGCCAAAGCGTTGCGGAAAGGTGGCGCGGCAAAGGTAAATATCCTTGCAATTGCCAGGGTAATTCAGGCCGATTGACCCCTGATTCTGAAAGCTTGCCAAAGAAAGTTTACGTGCTACGCCCCCTTGTCAACGACCGAGGGAAGTCTGACATTATCGCTACAGCAAGGCGCCCTGGTGATCCGGATGGCGGCACGATTTATTCTTTATCGGTGTGTAAATGGCAAAGGTTGAGATCTACACCACCATGCTCTGCGGTTACTGCTACCGTGCCAAGAAGCTGCTTGAAGAACGCGGTGCCAATTTCGCTGAAATCGATGTCATGACCGACGGCAAGCTACGCGACGAGATGCGCAAGCGAACCGGTGGCAGAACCTCCGTTCCGCAGATTTTTATCGACGGACAGCATATTGGCGGCTGCGACGATCTTTATGCGCTTGATCAGGCAGGTAAGCTAAAGCCGCTGCTCGAGGCCAGTCATTAAACTAGTCATCGTCAAGGTTGGCTGCAGCAGCAACAGCTGGTCATTTGTTATCGAAGGAAACAGATCATGACGGAAAACAAATCCGCCGTCTTCACCGCCGCCTGCGTACAGATGAATTCGGTGCGCGATGTTGGACCCAACATTAAAGCTGCGACCGATCTCGTACGAGCCGCTCACGCGCAGGGCGCTAGATTGATCGTAACGCCCGAAAACACAACAATCATGGAGCCTGATAAGAAAGCGGCGCTTGCCAAGACACCGACGGAAGCCGAGCATCCCGGCCTGGCGGCTTTCAGTTCGCTCGCCAGCGAATTGGGCGCGTGGCTGGTGATCGGCTCGATGCCGGTGCGGGCGGAGCCGACGCGCATCGCCAACCGGCAATTCGTCTTCAATCCCGCTGGTGACGTCGTGGCGCGTTATGACAAGATACATATGTTCGATGTCGACTTGCCGACCGGAGAGAGCCATCGTGAATCGGCCCAAGTGCGACCCGGCGTCGAAGCGGTCGTCGTGGATACGCCCTGGGGCGGGCTCGGCCTCACCATCTGTTACGATGTACGCTTTGCTTATCTGCATCGCGCATTGGCCCATGGCGGCGCGAAATATCTGACCGGTTCGGCGGCCTTCACCGTGCCAACCGGCGAGGCGCATTGGCATGTGCTTCTCCGCGCGCGCGCGATTGAGGCCGGGTGCTTCATGTTTGCGGCGGCCCAAACTGGCCTTCATGCCGACGGTCGTAGCACATATGGCCATTCGCTTATCATCGACCCCTGGGGCAAGGTGTTGGCCGATGGCGGCACCGATGTCGGCATCGTCACTGCCGAGATCGATCCAGCGCTCGTCGACAAGGCACGTTATGCGGTTCCAGCCTTGACCCATGACCGCGTCTTCACTAAGCCGCAGATTGCCTTGAGCGCTGCCGGCGAATGACAATTCCGTTGGAAACAAGATAAAGACACAGGAGACTAGATATGAGCCTTCGACTTGGTGATACCGCCCCGGATTTTGAGCAGGAATCGACTGAAGGTAAGATCAAGTTTCACGATTGGATTGGCAATTCTTGGGCCATTCTCTTCTCACATCCCAAAGATTTCACGCCCGTCTGCACCACCGAGCTCGGTGAAGTGGCACGCCTGAAGCCGGAATTCGACAAGCGCAACACCAAGGTCATTGGCCTGTCGGTAGACGGCCTCAAAGAGCATCAAGGCTGGGTCGGGGACATCAAGGAAACGCAAGGTCACGCCCTCAACTTTCCACTGTTAGCCGATTCTGATCGTAAGGTGTCTGAGCTCTACGACATGATACACCCGAATACCGATGCCACGGCCACCGTGCGATCGGTCTTCATCATCGGGCCGGACAAAAAGGTGAAGCTGCAAATCACTTATCCGATGAGCACTGGGCGCAATTTCGACGAAATCATCCGCGTGCTGGATTCCCTACAACTCACCGCTAACTTTAAGGTCGCGACCCCAGTCAACTGGCGCGATGGTGACGACTGCATCATTCCGCCGAGCATCCCTGACGCGGAAGCCGACAAGCTGTTTGCAGCAAAAGGTTACAAGAAGATCAAACCATATCTCCGCATCACCCCCCAGCCGAACAAGTAAGGTTCGTCGGAAACAAGAAAAACCCCGCAGGAAACTGCGGGTTTTTTTGCCCCACACCCCAACCGCGCTCCCCGCAAGCAGGGCAAGGATCTTAGGAACAAACTGAGTCGAAACTCCCTCGCTTCACAAGGTGGGGAGAGGGAACCTTGCTTATTACGCCATCACCTTCACAATATCACCCACCTTCACCGTCCCCTTCTTCGCCACGGCGCCGTAAACGCCAGCAATGGTCTTGTTGGGAACAGTGGCGTGAAGAATAGCGGGGTCGTCGGGGAGATCGCCTTGCGCGCGGGTTGTGAGAGCACAGCGCTTGCAAACATCGTTTACATCGAAAGTGGCGCCGCCAATCGTCACATGACTTCCGAGCCAACTCTGTTCGAGGAAATCCACGACTTCGCCGGCATCCAGCATAATGTTGGGGCGAAACCGCGCTGGCGCAAAATTGCCGCTGGTATGTTCTTCTGCGAGGCGCTTCAAGGTCGCCGTGGTCAGCATATGACACGGGCTGGCGTCATAGAGTTTCGGTACACAGCTGCCGTCATTCTTCACGAAGGCCGCTGGCATGCCGAGGCGTTCGCTGATGACGGCATCGATCTTCGCATCATCAC
>CAYOYT010000081.1:0-8384 GCA_964408245.1 uncultured Dongia sp.
GGATTGATGAGCTCGGCGGTAATGCGATCGGTGATGAAATTCACGTTGGTTTGGGTCATGGCGATAATCCTTAAGAGACGCGATGCAATAGGTAGACATTAGCAGATGCTAAAAACTTTAGCAACGGATAATTTTTTGTTCTCCGGACTCCGTCACGCCTCCTTGCGATAGCGACTGGCCTCGAACCCACCCGCTGCGAGGGGCAGGCCGGGCGCCCAGGCAGGCACGGTAGCCAGGAGATCGGAGAGCTCCGCGGCCGTCCATTTCTTGTTGCCGCTTACGTTGGGCGTCTCAGTAATGAGCTCGTCGTGCACCGAGAGCACGATCTCATAACCAGCTTCCTCAACCTGGACCATATTGGTTTTCAGCACCTCGGCAGCGCAGGCTTGGGTGACGTTTTCAACTAATTTCCCACCGTAGGTTTTAAGACGTGTCCAGCGTTTGCTATAAGGGCTCATTCCCATATAGGTGATCTTTTCGTCCTCGATGCGGGGCGAGGGGTAACAGATGGCGCGACCACTCGGCAGGATGATGCGCAGCCATGCGCCGGTGCGGCAGACCCTTACCTTGCGGCAATTCACGACGCGGCCTGAAATGTTGATCGCGATACGCACTGCTTTCTCTAGCTCCGTCCAAAAACTCGTCGTCTCGGGATGAGCTGTGCGCCATGCGCGCACAATCTTGAGCACCTGCGATTCTTGCAGGTTAACGCCATAGATCGCTGCCATCGATGCGAAAGCACCGACCGCACCTTGATAGCCAAGTGCAAGCTCCTGCACCTTACCAATCTGGCGCTTGATGCCGCCCGCTTTCTTGTCAGCTAGTACTACCTCGGGGTCGACGCCGAACGACTTGGCATAGGCCATGACATAGAGGTCGTGACCTATACCCTTGTCGAAATCACGGAACGCCTGCAGCTTCCATTCCTCGCCCGCAAGCCAAGCGAGCATGCGACCCTCAATGTTCGACAGATCGCTAACCACCAGCTTTCTGTCGGTCGGTGCGACGAGCAATCCGCGGATTGTATTCGACGCTGAGCGCATGATCTCGGGCAATACCAGATCTTCAACGCCTGCCTTGAATGCAGCGATTGCCGTCTCGATGGTGGGCGGCGGCATATCCTTGTCGGGACGCGGGAGGTTCTGCGGCTGAAAGGTTCGACCGGCCCAACGCCCGGTGCGCTGGGCGCCGGAGAACTGTAGTGTGCCGGAAAGGCGCCCGTGGCGGTTGGCGGCCTTGACGACCGCCTTGTACTTCGAGGTCGAGGTGGTCGACGCCTGCAGTCTAATAGCAATGAGCTCTCGCACCGGCCATGGCAGCTCCTCGTCAGTCAGCCGCCGTTCGAGCGTGTCCTTTTTCAGGTCGGGTAGATCAACACCGTACTGGTCAAGGATATGGCGGAGCAAGGCGTCGCGCTGGTTGGTGCTTTGTACCTCGTCGTCGGTTAGGTCGATAGTACGTTGGGTAAGCCGCTTCTTTTCAATGTCGGTCGCACGCACCGCCGCCTCGGCGAGCTCGACGTCCACGGCAAATCCGCGATCGTTGATTTTCTGGTCGAGCACCCACCGCTGATAGTCGATTCCATCGGGGTAATTCCAGCGCGGCAGTTTTTTGTAGACGGCGCGCATGGCGGAGATATCAAGTCCGGCGTACTCAAGAAAACGCGCCCACTCGGTCGGATGGGTGGTTCGGGTTGCGCGGCGCACCTTGGAATTCTTTGGACGCGGTTTGCAGAATAGTTGAATGAGTTCTTTACCAATCTTGTCCTTGGCCTGGTCGACCGGCACCTTGAGAATGTCGCAGAGCACCCCGAGCGCCCCCGGCAGGCCGTGGCAATAGGCCTGCACCATCGTGTCGTGGATGCGATCGGGCTCGATCGTGATGCCATTCTCGCGCAGCACCGCTCGGTCAAACATTGAGTTGTGAATGACAATCTTCTCTTTGAGAAGAAGAGCTTTATCTATTGCCTTGATGTACCTAGGACGGTCGGCGGTGATAAGTGCAGCATCGGTTAGGTCCTCGATCTCAATTGGCTCGTCGTCCGTGGCCCAGGCAGCGACCATTATCTCGGCGGTCTCGGCATATCGGTAGGTGCCGTCTTTGATTGGTGTCTCGCAATATGTCTCGAGATCAAGGTAAAGGGTCATGCGCTTCCCGCGGTGGGGATATTGGCGGGATAGTGATCGCCCTTTACAATTAAACCTAGTTGTACGCTCAACATACCGTAAATGTGTCTCGTAAAGTCAACGGCACTCTTTCGGTCGTCATCTTTAATGAACTCTAGAAAGATATCGTGCAAAGCGTAAGTCAGTGCACAAATAATCGTACTTTGCACCACCTCCTTTTCTTCTGGCCAATTGGTATCTAGTAGCCGGAAAATATCGTCTACTATTGCCTTCACGACTTCTTGCCTACCCGGTTGGTGCTCTACAATGCAGATCTTGCATCTGGGTTCTTGTAATTCGGCCAACAGAGCGTTAGTCGCCTCTGCGAAAAACCTCATCACACGATGTCCGACATGCCCAGTGCACGGGCGTAGATATCGAGTAGCTCCGCCTGCTCTTGGCGGTCGTTGGGCTCCATTTTTCGCAGGCGCATGATCTGGCGCATAATCTTGCTGTCGAAGCCGTTACCCTTTGCCTCGGTATAGACTTCCTTGATGTCGTTCCCGATGGCGTCCTTTTCTTGGGTCAGGCGTTCAATGCGTTCGATAAACGATTTGAGATCGTCGGTGGCAATGCCGCCGCTGTTGTGGCCGATCTGGCTCATCATTTGTTCTCCTCTGTTTTACGTTCAAGGAAAGCCATCTGCTCGGCGCGCGTGATCAGTCGGCGCTTTCCTACCTTGATGCTCTTGATCTGGCCTGCGTAAATCAGTTTACGTAAAAGTGGAGAACCGATGCCCAGGCGCTTTGCTGTAGCGGCAAGGGAGTCGACTAGGGGTTCCACGTGATACTTCATGGTGCTTTCATTCCTTACGCGACGTCATCGAGTTCAACGTTGGCGCCGCTCGACAGGTCGTCGAACTCATCGACATTGGCAGATGTGCCACCGCCAAAACTATCGCCGTCGCGAAGGAACTGCACAGCCCGGATGGACGCGTTGATGCGTTTGCCAAAGCTATTGTTCTGGGCCCAGATTTCGAGGCTAACGTTGACATAGCAACCGGCATAGGGTTTGCCGTCCGCTGCAACGAGCGGGGTCTTGTCGCGATCGATAATCAACGGGCGCTTGTCCGCTGACGCACGGCCGCTGACGTAAAGATTGCCCTCATAACCCGTGAATTCGGCTTTGGCGTCACCATCATGGAGGCAGACCTTATCGTTGGCTTCTAGCTGCTTGACAATTGCGCCGGCTTTCTCGCCCCACTTGTCCTTGGCGGCTTCCTTGATTGCTGCCTTGATCTCGGCAACCTGGGGATGGTCGCGTGGCAGGAGAAAGGAACCGGAGTAGGCGGGTTCGCCTTCTCCTTTGAACGTCTTAGGCTCGAAAAACACCGGGAAGGCAGCGCGTACGTCTTTGAGGAGGATGGTCGGCATCTAATGATCTCCGCTAGTGGGTGAAGTTGATTTGGTTAAACAAGGTCTGACGCGTACTCGGCGACGGTAAGGTCATCGAATTCAGCAGCGGGCGAGGTCTTAAGAATTGCCGGTCGACTGTCACCTACCGGCACAACGGTTGGGTTGCCGCCTGACTGAGTGATAAATTTCTGTAAGCTAGCCCAGCGACGCGGGCTTTCCTTAGCTAGTAGCCTTTCAGCGCGGGTGGGTGAGATGACGCTGCGGTCGTACATCTCGTCGAGTTTGAGTCGCATTTTCTTGAACTCGGCCTCGACCTCGGCAACGTTGATCCACTTGCGACCACCCTTTTTGCCCTCGACCAGCTTGTAACCAGCGAGGTCGACACCGGCGTGAAGAAGCTCCTCTCCGCGTGCACGTACTGCCTTGACCCACGTCTCGATGAGATCGAGGTGCGGCATCAAGCTGGCGATGACGTCGGCATCGCAATTGCGCGGGGTTATTGATTTACCTGCAGTCAAATCCTCAAAATCGTCTATATTGACGTTACCGAGTACGACCTGCTCGATCGAGCTGCGTAGAGCGGGGCAGGTGGGCTTGGCCTTGCAAAAGGCGCACTGCTCCTCGCCTGGGTGCAAAAAATCGGCGACGTCAACGCCTGGTTCAAGTGCCGTCTTGACGTCCGCAGCTGCTGCAAGGATTTTCGACTGCCAGACTGTGCAAAGCGTGTCGACGGGCAGGGTCCATTCACTGATTTTGTTAAGGCGTGGCTGCACAATAACCATACGAACCGTCTCGAAATCGTTGACGAGTTCGTGCTGTTCTAGCGCTGCCAAGGCGTACATCGTAAGCTGAAGATTTCCTTCGGCATCGACGGGTTTTTGTCCGTCTTTAAGATCTACGATACAGAGCTCTTTCGCTGAAACCAGTACGCTATCGCTGGTGCCTTTAGCTCCTATCTCACCGGTGAGATGTTCGATTGAGAGTTTCTGCTCGACAAACAACGTGGCGCTAGTGGCTTTCACAACGTCGCGGACATAGTCGACATAGAATTGCGCGCGCTCGGCGCGCTCGTGCGTTACCTCATTATCGAACCCTTCGACCTCGATGATCTTGCCTAAGAACGCTACAGCGTCGAGATTCTGGGTTAGGCACCATTCAGCAAGTTGATGCGTGGCGGTTCCGCTTGCCGAGTACGATGACGCGGGGCTCGCCTTATCTAGCTCCATAACTGCGCTGCCCGGGCAGGCAACGCGGCGCTGTGCGCTGGACGGCGGAAAGATGCGAGCATGACTGCTCATTATGCAGCCGCGTCGTCGACAGTGTCGGTAGCGGCGAGAGCGGCGTCGCGAGCAGCGATGTACTGATCGGGTCTCAGCTCGGTAGCTTTAAGAACCCCGAACGGCTGCAGAACAGCGACTGCCGCCTCGCGGCCCTTGGCCAACGCCAATGCGAGCACCGCCTTCTTGACGTCATCATACGGGATCGTGGCGCTGGCAGCGGGGGCGTCTTGCGCAGCCCTAGTCTGATCGGCAGCAGACTTACTCGTGCATTCCGAAAGGGCGACTTGAGCGGCTGGCTGGTAAAAGTTCGCGGTGTTATTCGCATTGGATAGGACCGCGGTGAGCCTCTCGATCGCTACTGTCAGAGCCTCAATTTCGACGTCAAGGTACATAAAGCGTTAGCTCCTGCTATGGAAAATGATCTTGGCAGGAGCATAATTAGCATTTGCTAAAGTATCAGAAATAGGAAAGGAGTGGCGGCTACTTCTTCTTTCCTTCCTCTAGAAATTTAGGATCAGCGATCTCGATCCCAGAGCGTGACACTGCTTGGTGGGGGATCGCTAATTGGCGTTCTCAGTTATGCCGCTTTAACCTGCAAATGCACTTTGTCTCGTATTTGCAGCTTTGCAATCACACCCAGCAAGTTGCTTGCTGTTGGATTTCCCTTAGGACTAAGCATTCTCATCAAGCTTTTTGAGGGCACTTTTGCTTTCTGGCTTAACTTTTCAAATCCTCCGGTCGAATTTATATAATCTCGAAGGATGGTCTTTCCCGTATCAAGGTCACCGTCCAAGAGGCATTGAGTAGCCTCAACTAGAAGCGCTACTCGGAATGCTGGATCTCGCTGTACGCGAGCCTGAACCGTTTCTTTAAATGCACGCGTGAGTGCCATTTTACTCTCCCGAGCGCTTTCGCGCCTTATAATCGTTCCAGTATTTCTTAGCTTTATCGATATCTGCTTGTTGACGTTTCTTAGAGCCTCCTAAGAGCAGGATTACGATTTCATCACTGTCCAGCCCGTAATAAATTCGGTAGCCAGGGCCATAATTTATGCGACTTTCCCACACACCACTCTTCACAGATTTGCTATCGCCAAAGTTACCTAAGCCCATACTTGTTATAGCTCTAGTTACTCTGGCAGCGGCAGCCGGCTCCAGTTTTGCAAACCAATCGTCAAAGGGACTTCTATTGGCTTCTGTTAGATAAAGAAGAATGTCGGCCATGAATGATAGTAACGTTTATGATACCAATGTCAATGGGGCGCATTAGCCCATTTTCCCCCAATTGCCGTTCCTTCTTTCCTATAGCGGAGCAATTTTGCTCCGCCATAGGCTGCGACTAGTTTCTAATGATTAGATAGTCGCCGCGATCTGCAGCGGGGAGGATAAAGTAGGTTGCGGTGGCCTCGACCGGCTCGCCAATGCTTTTCAGCATGGCGCGACAAAGCGCATCCGGATTGGTGGTGTCAATGCGGGAACTGCCGCGGTCTATGTCTTTCAGGTGTCCGCGTACACCAGAAATGGACATGTGGTAGCGCACGGCAAGTTGCCCCAGTGTCCACGCACCGGTTGCCCATAGCTTACGCAATTCTTCCCGATCGTTTGGTGTCAGCCATCTTTCCCAGCGTCGGCGTACGGCGTTGGCTGGTTTGGGTTTCTGCTGCCGATACTCCATGAACACCTCAATTACGGCCTTCCGCACTTCTGCGGCGCGTGGTGTGCGAGAGAACATGCAGACCAAAAGAGCTTGCGCCTCGTTGAGGTAGTAGGCGACCGAAGGGCGGCCTCCGCGTTGAGAAGTTTCCGCCCGCTGCGCGGAAACCTCCCCGTGTGCCTCGAGCTCCTGTCGGTTTGCATCGATGAGTGGACGGATCTTATGACGATCGGACATGCCAAGCCGCTCGGCCAAGGTAAGGTCGAGGATGCGGGGCTCGTGGTTGATGGTGGTGTTGAGTTCGGAAATCGAGAGGGCGGTCATTGTCGTACATCCTGTTTCAAAGGATCGCCAGAAACGCCCTGGCGGCGGGATGTTGAAACCCGGTACGACCCGGTGTGCTTATTTGGCTTGCGCCTTATTCGCACCATCCCGCCATAGGAAAGGCAGGCATGAAAATAGCCGCATGATCTGACGGGGCGGCATCCGGTCGTACAGGAGGTTTCAATCTCCGCCATCAGAATCGCAGCATGCGGGCGGTCATGTCAATGGAAGTGTAGATGGTGCTCGCGGGTTTAGCAAATGCTAAAAATCTAAGTGTCTGCGAAGATCGTTAAGTGAGATAGTGGCTAATGGCAGAGGATTGGTGGCTTCAAGTTGCGGACTTAGAGCAATATCTAAGTACTTGCCGCCCGGAAACGCATCCTTCACATGGAACACCGCGCCGCATGAGTTTAATCGTCGAGCCTGGGCTTGTATCCGTCGCCAAAGAACTCTTTGTCTTATTGAGCTGAAAATTGCCCAAGAAATGAATGTTGTTGCTAGAGCGGCGAGGGCGAGTACTTCTATACCGGTGAGGGCGCGGACAGAGAGCCAGAGGTATAGGCCTACAAGAGGAGTTCCCAGGAAAGAGAAAGCTAGGCCGCCAATAATTTGACGCTTGCTTTGGTTTGTTTCTTTAAGGCGCTCAATATCCCGTTGCAGTTGGGTTCCCTCAACAGTCAGCATTTTGGCCAATACCGGATCGGTCACCACAGCCCTCCGAAACTTCTAATAAGCAGTATAATCACGCCTAGTGCCGCGACGACGGCTCCGCTGCGCCCCATCGCTCTCATTCGGTCACAGTTCCGACAATGCGATAGACGCCGACCACCTCGGCGCGAGATATATTCTTTTCCTCAGGTGGATTTAACTGGCTGACCGTTATTCCCTTGTCATTACGTTTAGTGAGACGCTTGACGATGGCTCGATCGTCCGAAAGCTCAACGACAACAAAGTCACCGGTACGGGCGGGTCGCCGAGGGTCTACGAGCACGATTTCACCGGCGTAATAGCGGGGTTCCATACTTTCCCCTGTAACATAGACACCACACGCTTTAGCAACGCCGATGAGGGTGGGTGGCCGTTGGATATACTCGACCGGATCGTGGTAATTCACCTCGGCGCCGTTAAAGCCCCCTTGGACAGTCCCGTACACTGGCAGATCGCGCGGGCCAGGCTCCGGCAGCGGCATCATGCGCGACTGAAAGCTGGTGTCGACCTGCGCCGATTTGCGGGCGGCATGCTCTTGCCGTTGCGCGGTCTGAGCTCGTGGGGCGGCGCGAGTGGTTCGGTCGAACACAACAGGCATGTTGGGCGTGTCCATCCATCCGTCTGGGAGACTGAGTTTCGTTTCAACCATGCGGGCGACTTTTTCCCCGACGGTACGAGAAGGATTACGCCCCGCGAGCTGCGATAGATAAGTACCGTTGGCATATCCGAGTTTAAGGGCGAGAGACGTTGGACCCCCCAGTGCATCTATGAGGCGCATCAGGTTGTCCCGACGAATGTCGTTTACGACTTTGGTTAGGCTGGGCATGCGACGTTCATCCTGATTCTTACAATGTGTTCCTAATATGCTGAATGCTAACACGATATGTAAATTATTAGCA
>CAYOYT010000082.1:0-8350 GCA_964408245.1 uncultured Dongia sp.
CTCATCGATCGGCGCATCCGTGTTGGCACGCTTGAAGAGCATCTCAAGGATGAGCATCCGTGGATTAAGGAGTATTTCCACGGACCGCGCGCCCGGGCAGCTGGCATCGGCCGCTGATATCAGAAAGGAACAACAGGATCATGGAAACAAGGGCTCGACATCTGGCGGTTGGCAGCTTCGTGCTGCTGCTTCTAGCGGGCGCCTTCGTCTTCGTATTGTGGGCGGCGAAGTTTCAGGGCCAGGCTACCTATCATGGCTATTATGCCCGCTTCTCGGGCTCGGTATCGCAGCTTCGCATCGATAGCTCGGTTAATTTTGGCGGCATTCCGGTCGGCCGCGTTACCGATGTGAGCATCGATCCAGATGACAGCGCGCTCGCCCGCGTCGATTTCGAGGTTCGACAGGGCACGCCGATCCGTGTCGATTCACAAGCGACGCTGGAACTCCAGAGTCTGGCCGGTGGCGTCGGCATGTCTTTGAGCCGCGGCACATCATCGCAACCTCTGTTGCCCGCGGGTAGTGAAGTGCCAGCGGCAGCCTCGGCGCTCGAGCGCCTGACTCGGCAAGCGCCAGATCTCATCGCCAAGATTGATCGCATTGCCAACAATCTCAATGCTATGCTTTCGCGAGAAAATCAGCAGGCCTTAACCGAAACGCTGGCCAATCTCCGCGATCTTTCGGCGGGATTTAAGGAGCGTGGACCGCAGATCGACGCTTTGCTCGCCGATAGTGACGCCGCCGTTAACCGGGTCGGGGAGGCCGGCGAAAATTTCCGCGAACTTGCGGTCGATCTGCAAAAGACACTAGGGCCGGCCGCCAAAGAAGCACAGAAAGCCGTCGATGCCTTTGAGAACATGGCGAAATCTTTCGAGAAGACTTCCAACCAGATGAATGCTTTGGTCGAGGAAAATCGCGAGCCGTTACGACAATTCTCTGGCACAGCGCTTTACGAGGCGACCGATCTTCTCGCCCAGATGCGTGACCTGGTGGGTTCGTTGGCGCGCATTTCCCAGGAACTGGAACGCGATCCAGCGCGCTTCTTTCTCTCCGATCGTAACAAAGGTGTGCCCGCCCCATGATCGAATCCGTCATGCCTTCCGCCGACACACAATCGGCCAGCTCGATCAGCCGCCGTGCCGCTTTGGTGCTGGGGGTTGGCGGGCTGCTGACCGCTTGCAATTTAATCCCGGAGGTCAACAAACCGCTCAATCTCTATTCGCTGTCACCGAAAGTGACGCCCGTCGCGGATCCACCAGCCCTTGCTTGGCAATTGATTGTTTCCGAGCCGCGTGCCGGTGCCGATCTTGCGACAAATCGCATCGCCCTGACGCGCGCGACCAACCGTATCGAGTATTTTGCCGAAGGTGTTTGGTCGGACGCAGCTCCAGCACTTGTACAAGCAAAGCTCATCGAAGCTTTTGAGGATGTGGTACCCCAGCTTGCCGTCGGGCGGGATTCGGCCGGATTAAAGCCGGATTACATCCTGCAATCGGAGTTGCGCCATTTCGAGGCGGCCTATAACGGCGGCGCTGGTGACGCATTCATCCGCATCACGGCAAAGCTGGTGAAGATGCCTGAAAGAAAGATTGTGAAATCGATCTCAGCAGAGGCGCGACAGCCAGCGAGTGGCGGTGGCTTGCCCGCTATCGTCGCGGCTTTTGAGACGGCACTTGCCAGCGTTTTCAATGAACTGATCGCCGGCGTTCTCGCTGCGCCGAAATCCTGATCATTCAAGCAGAGTTCTCGCCATGATGAGCCATGTTCTGCATCGTGACTTACGCACTTCGCTGCCTGCCGCCGTCAAGGGCGAGGGTGCCTATGTGATCGACAGTTCTGGCAAACGCTATCTCGACGCTTCCGGCGGCCCGGCCGTTTCATGTCTCGGTCACAATCATCCTAAGGTGATCGATGCTGTGCGGCGCCAGGCTGGTGAAATCGCTTTTGCTTACTCGGCGTTTTTCACGCATCCTGCAATGGAGATGCTAGCTGACAGGTTAACGTCGCAGGCACCGGCTGGCCTCAATCACGCCTTCTTCGTTTCTGGCGGATCCGAGGCGATTGAAGCCGCGATGAAGCTCGCCCGGCAGTATTTTCTTGAAATCGGCCAACCAAAGCGGCGCTATTTCATTGCCCGTGAGCGCAGCTATCACGGCAACACGTTAGGCGCATTATCGCTCGGTCACGATGTCAACCGTCGCCAGACCTATGAGCCGTTGTTGTTACCGGTGACGCATATCTCACCCTGCTACGAATATCGTGAACGGCGCGCCGATGAGAGCGCCGAGCAATATGGTCGGCGGATTGCCGATGAATTGGAAGCGGCCATACTGAAACAGGGGCCGGAGAATGTCGCTGCTTTCTTCGCCGAGCCGATTGCCGGCTCTTCCCTGGGATGCGCCGAGCCGGTGCCGGGCTATTTGGCGCGTTTACGCGAGATTTGCGATCGCTACGGCGTGTTGCTTGTGTTCGATGAAGTGATGTGCGGCATGGGCCGTACTGGCCATCTCTATGCCAGCGCTGAAGATGGAGTCACGCCGGACATCCTTACCATGGCGAAGGGATTGGGTGCTGGCTACCAGCCCATCGGTGCCTTCCTGGCACATGACAAGATTGTCGACGCCTTAGCAAAAGGATCCGGCCAGTTAAAGCATGGCCACACCTATGCCGGTCATACGCTGGCCTGTGCTGCCGCCCTGGCGGTGCAGGACGTGATCGCCGAGGAGAGCCTGCTTCGTCGCGTGCGGGATCTCAGCATCCAGCTGCGCGCGCGGCTTAATGATGCTTTTGGCCAACATCCCCATATCGGCAATATCCGTGGCCGCGGGCTCTTTATTGGTCTTGAGCTGGTGGCCGATCGCGAAACCAAGGAAGCCTTTGATCCGGCTAGGAAAAAGTGGCTGAAATTCCGCCAGGCCGGGATGACGGAAGGGTTGATAACCTATCCCGCCGGCGGCTGCATCGACGGCAAGAGCGGCGACCATATTCTGCTGGCACCTCCCTTCAATCTGACCGACGGGCAACTCGATGAGATCATCGAGAAGATGGGCCGGGCGCTGAAAAAAACGCTAGATGAGCGCTAGGTTTGGCCCGCCTCAGTTCGTGATTAGACAAAAATTTTAGATATCGGTCGGGACTGCCATTACCAATACTTTAACGAATTGTGGGTTAGCTGGTTTTGATGGCACCATAGGGCCTGTCGCCCGCTAAGACTGGAGTAAGCCTCGATGGCAGGCATGCTGACCGAAGCCGATGTCCGCAAATTGATGACCGACCCATCGCCGGATGCGCGGGTCGAGACAGCGACAAAAGTCGCCAAGGCTTTTTATGAAACAGAACTATCGGCGGCAGAGCGGAAGCTTGCCGAAGATATTTTCCGCATCATGGTGCAAGATGCTGAAGTCAGGGTGCGCGAGGCGCTGTCGGTCAATCTTAAATCCAGCCCGGAACTTCCCAAGGATGTGGCGCTGACGCTTGCTAAGGATGTCGATGCCGTCTCGCTTCCCGTTCTCGAATTTTCGAGTGTCCTTTCGGATGTCGACCTGATCGAGATTATCCGTAGCTCGGGTGCCGAAAAGCAGACAGCGGTAGCGCGCCGGGCGAGCGTCTCCGGCGATGTCGCCAATGCGCTCATCGATCACGGCAAGTCCGGGGATGTCGTGGCGACATTGGTCAACAACCCCGGCGCTGCACTTCAGGATGCTGAACTGGAAAAGGCTTTCGTCAAATTTGGCGATGATCCCACGGTAAGCAATTCACTGGTCACGCGCAGCAACCTGCCGCTGCGCATTTCGGAAAAGATCGTGGCGATGGTTTCGGAATCGCTACGCGATCATCTGCTGTCGCACAAAGAAATCTCGGCGGAAATGGCGGCTGATCTGGTGCTGCAGACACGCGAGCGCGCCACTGCCGGGCTGTTGCCACCGGGTTCGAAATCCGCCGATGTGGTCGACCTCGTGCAGCAATTGCGCGATACGCAGCGCCTTACGCCATCGCTCATCCTGCGCACGCTCTGCACCGGCGATCTGACATTCTTCGAAGCGAGTCTTGCAGTACTTGCCAATATGCCGATTGTGAATGCCCGCGTGCTGATCCATGATGAAGGTGAGCTCGGCCTGCAATCCATCTATCAGCGGACACCCTTGCCGGCCAATCTATATCCCGCCTTTCGCGTTGCCTTCGATGTCGCACGGGAGATGGAATATGATGGTGGCGCCAACGACCGAGCCCGCTTTTCGACCCGTGTCATCGAGCGGGTGCTGACCCAATTCGAGGATATCGGTAATGACAACCTCGATTATCTGATGAAAAAATTGAGGCAGCTCGCCGCATGAAATCCTTCATCGTATTTGTGACCTCTCTGATGGTTCTCTTGGCAAGCCCCGCTTTGGCGTGCGACGAACAAGAAGCCGTCGATCTCATGGTAAAAATCTCGACGGCATTGGGTGAAAAGGCCAGCGTCGCCAAGACCGAGGAAGACAGCCAGAAGATAGCCGACGCCAATGCCAAGATGCGCGAGAGCGCAGATGCTCTGTCGGCCGGTAATCCGGACAAGGCCTGCGAGATTTATCGCGCTATCGCGAAAGAAGAAGGCATCGCGCTGGAGTAGCGTGCCGTGTTGCAGCTACATGCCGCGAAGGCTGATCTCACGGAGTAATCTGAGAATGAAACGGCCAGATGACAAAATTCCAGCAAATAGCTAAAAATACTTAAGAAGAAATAAGGTATAATCGCCTACACGACACCTGAAAAGTTATGCAATTCTACGCCCTTTCGCTGCTTAGCGGGATGTTGCGGGCGGCGTAGCCGTCGCGGCGGCATTGGCGACCGCTGGCGCGAACGCCGCAGCTCCTCCAGTCATTATTGCACCGGCAGCCAGAGGGTTGCGACGATCTATCATGGCTTAGGTCACGAAAATTCTCCGGTCGGCGCCCGAAATATCGCGGATATTTCGATCGATCATGCGAGGACTCCCGCAAGATGCAGGGCAACCCCGGCAGCGGATGCGCCGCCTAGTGTCGTGAAGATACCCACCTTCAAGCGGAGCATGGCGATGATCGTCGCTGCCGAAATCGCCAGCGCCCACAGATCGACGCTGGCCAGCATTGGCAGGTCGAAATGGATAGGGCCTGCGGCGAAGGGTCTCACCTCCCGGAATATCGTGTGGATCGCAAACCAGATAGCGAGATTTAGCACAACGCCCACAACAGCGGCGGTGATGGCGGAAAGCGCACTAGAGAGCGCTGTGTTGCCTCGCATCCGCTCGATGAATGGCGCGCCGAGGAAAATCCAGAGGAAGCAGGGGATGAACGTCACCCAAGTTGCGAGCAGCCCACCCAGCGTTCCCGCCAGTAACGGCGAGAGCAGGCCAGGATTGCGATATGCCCCCATGAAGCCGACAAATTGCAGCACCATGATGAGCGGCCCCGGCGTTGTTTCCGCCATGCCAAGGCCGTCCAGCATCTCGCGCGCGGAAAGCCAGTGGTAATTCTCTACTGCCTGCTGTGCGACATAGGCCAGAACCGCATAGGCACCGCCAAATGTCACGATCGCCATCTTCGAGAAGAATATAGCGATTTGCGTGAAGACGTTGCTGTCGCCGAGCATCAGTATCAGCACTGCAATCGGTGCGAGCCAAAGCACCAACCACATGAGAGCCTGACGCACCGTTTGGCCAATGGTTAGACTGCCATGGGCAGGCAGCTCCTCGCCTAATAGCGTGTCAGCGTCGGCAACGATATTGCCGCTTGCAGCTCCGTGACCGGCGCCGACCTGGAATGCAGAAATACCAGCACGACCGCCAAAAAAGCCGATTACGCCAGCACCCAGCACTATGACAGGGAATGCCACGCCGACAAAAAAGATCAGCACAAAGGCGGCTACGGCGAGGCTGCGCATGACAGTGTTCTTAAGCGCGCGACTGCCAATACGGATGACCGCCTGCAACACCACTGCCAGCACCGCACATTTGAGGCCGAAGAAAAATGCCGAGACAATTCCGACATTGCCATAAAGCGCATAAATCCAGCTTAGAGTCATGATCGCGATGGCACCGGGCAGGACGAAAAGGCCGCCTGCGACAAGGCCTCCGCGTGTCCTGTGCATTAACCAGCCAATATAGGTGGCGAGCTGCTGGGCTTCGGGTCCAGGCAGCAACATGCAATAGTTGAGCGCGTGCAGGAATCTAGGTTCGCCGATCCAGCGCTTTTCGTCGACAAGGATGCGGTGCATCACTGCAATCTGACCGGCGGGACCGCCAAAGGAGAGTGCGGCGATCCTCAACCAGACCCAGAATGCCTCGCCCAAAGAAACCGGGAATGAAGGGCTAACGACAGTTGGTGTTTTGGCGATCGGTATTGCGGTCATGCCGACACGCCCCTGGCACGCGCGCTCTTGGGCTGGTGCGACACCCAGTCATGGGTCTCGCCAGTTGCATCCCGGCACCAACGATAGAGCGCGTCATAGATGAGCATACCGGCATCGAGCTGTTCGAGGTCGTCAGCGAACATCCGCGATAGGCCGAGCGACAGGGCAACGAGGCCCGCAGCCTCGGGAGCTATGTCAGGCCGTGCAGTATCGGCACCGCGCACGATCAATGCTAGATGCGCCAGCGGTGCTAGTCCTGCGAGGCCGAACCCCTCGATCATCACGTCGAAGGTGCAACGATCACCATCATGGCTCCAAACAATACCGTCACCCTCGACATCGAACGGAGTCGCGCCGAAGCGTTCGGCCACGCCAACCACTTCGCTGGGCGGTACGAAAAGGAACTGCGCCTGCGGATCGACAAAGCGCCGGATCAACCAAGGGCAAGCGATACGATCAACCTTTGGCCGGGCTCTTGTCACCCAGACTGTTCGTCCTCTGGCATCGCGCTTGGGCAGAGCGGCTTCGGGTACCATCGGCAATCCGGAACTCGCCCATCCCTCCGCTCCGCCATCGAGCACTTCTGCTTCGGCACCTGCTTGGCGCAGCCAAGCCGCCGCACCATGACTGAGCTTGTGGCCTGCGCGGCAGACAGCAACAACCCTTTGCCCGCGAAACTGATCGGCCCACTCTACCGCACGTTCGGCAGGACGGCGAATCGCTTGAGGAATCAGGCGCGGGTCGGCGGCGAAATCCTCTTCGGTGCGCACGTCGATTATGGCAGGTGCACTCGCCAAGCCTATGAGACGGGCGAGTTTATCGGCAGAAATACTGTTTAAATTGGGCATATGGCGTCCTGATCTTATGTTGGACGCGATACTTCAGCATGCCGCCTCATGGGGTGATCGCTATCCCCATGCCGGCGATTAAATAACTTGATTGTCTTCGATGTCAACAGCTTAGCGGGTTTATCTATTTTGAGGCACCGTCTCGCACCGTCTATCTCGGATTGGTCACCACCTTAACCTTGGTGTGTAACTTAATTCGTGACGCAGAAGCGGCTTTGGATGCGATGTCCAAAAAGAATCGAGAGTTAGAAATGAATTAGTACGCCTATCGGCATCCGAGTCTGTATACCGCAGTTGACCAAAATAGTTAGGAAGCGGCTGCTTCACGCAACCGGCATTCAAGGTAAGCCGCAAAAAGTTCGACCCAGTTCCTGCACAGGTCAAAGGGGGGTTATTTTATCAATTATATCAGGTGATTATAAGTCGTCGATATAGTGGTCGGAGTGAGAGGATTCGAACCTCCGGCCCCTACGTCCCGAACGTAGTGCTCTACCAGGCTGAGCTACACTCCGACCCGAAGACGCCCGGTCCTGGATCATCCGGGCGGCAAAACGCGGTGGGTTATAGCCGCTGGAGGGGGCGGGAGCAAGCCTGCCTTAACGGAACTGACCAACCTTTGTTAGCCAGCTACAAGTCGTTGAGAGAAAAGAAGCTTTCGGCCTCAGAAGCCCCGGTCGATACAGAAATCGATGGCCTCGATGAGGGCGCGCTTTTCCGGGCCTTCAGGGAAGATGCCGAGAGCGTCGCGGGCCATCGCGCCGTAATGGGCAGCACGACCGACCGTGTCCTTCAACGCATGGTGTCGTTCCATAAGCTGGATCGCCTGTCGCAGATCGCCATCCTGTTGCTCGAGTTTTTCCAGCGTTCGTTGCCAGAAAATCCGTTCCTCTGCATCGCCCCGCAGATAGGCGAGAATGACGGGAAGCGTGATCTTGCCTTCGCGGAAATCATCGCCAACGGTTTTACCCAGCGTCTCCTGTTTGGCGGAATAGTCGAGCGCATCGTCGATAAGCTGGAAGGTTATGCCGAGGTTGAGGCCAAAGCTTTGCAGGGCGTCTTCCTCGACCTTAGGCCGGCCGGCGACCACCGCGCCCACTTCGCAGGCGGCCGCAAAAAGTGCTGCTGTCTTGCCCTTGACG
>CAYOYT010000083.1:0-8297 GCA_964408245.1 uncultured Dongia sp.
CTTCATGACGTGCTTTCTGTGATTTAGTCCACGCCCATAACATCTTTCTCCGTTTTTTGTTCCCGATCTCTCTATTGAGATGATCTTTTGGTTACAATCTCCGAAACGGCATTGAGGGACCGTATTATCGATGACAGCGCGGAACGTCCGTCTCTGTCGCAACATTTATCCGGCAAGTCGTGCATTTTTATAAATTTTTATAAAGACGGGAGATGAGCCATGAGCCGGACTGTGAGCGCCTTATACGACAGCTATGACGAGGCCGCGACCGCTGTGCGGACGTTGGAAGATGCCGGCATTCCTGCGGCTGATATCAGCCTGCTCTCGAACAATGTCGACAATCACTACGCCGCGAAAACGGATAAAGAGACGGCAGGTGATATCGCCGCTGACGGCGCCGGTGCAGGTTCGCTGATCGGTGGCGGCGCGGGGCTTCTCGCTGGTCTCGGTATTATTGCTATTCCGGGTGTTGGGCCGGTCGTCGCAGCTGGTTGGTTGGCAGCTACGGCGGTTGGTGCGGCAGCCGGTGCTATTGCTGGCGCAATCGGTGGCGGCATCGTGGGTTCGCTGACGCGTTCCGGCGTCACTGAAGAAGACGCCAACATCTATGCCGAAGGTATAAGACGCGGCGGTAGTCTGGTGTCAGTGCGCGTCGAGGAGGATCGCGTCGGGGTGGTCGAGGAAATTCTCCACGCTCATGATCATGTCGATATTACAGCCCGCCGCGATCTGTTCCGCGACAATGGTTGGAGCCAGTTCGATGAGCGTGGCCGCGCTTACACGCAGGAGGAGATTGCACGTGCTCGGCAAGACCCACGTATGCCGATGATCTAATACGTCTAAAAAAAAGAGGTAGAGCCGCCTCGGATTGTAACGGCCTGAGTGTCTCTTAGATCGTTTTACGATGTGAGCGATACGGCAGATGAGACCGAGACGGCAAGTGAGGACGCTTCTTATCATTAGGAGCGTCCTCACCACATGAGGGTCACCGTTCAGCGGCGGCGTTTGCAAACAACAAATAATGGGGTTCAATGCAGCATACACTTCTGGTCCATAATAAATCAGCCGGCGCTGGCCAGCTCGGGCCCGCTGAACTTATGGCAGCACTGGAGGCGGGTGGTCTCAAAGTACGTCATTGCGAACCGCAACACGCTCATATCGACAAGATGTTGTCCGAACCCACAGACATGGTCGTGCTAGCAGGTGGTGACGGCACCGTCGCCCGCATTCTGGCAAAGCTCCCATTTCAGAAGCGCGTCGTGGCCATCGTGCCTCTCGGCACTGCCAACAACATCGCGCAATCACTAGGTATTCTTGATCCGGCGCAATCCGGCTCCGGCAATGAGATTGTGACGGCTTGGCGTCATGCCGACCGCTGCGCGCTCGATATCGGCTGCGCCAAGGGTCCCTGGGGTGAGACGCGCTTTGTCGAAGCGCTTGGCATCGGCCCGCTTGCCAAGACCATCTTGCAGTTCAAGACTGAGGGTGTGTGTGCTGCCGATAGTATTCGATTGGGCCGCGAGGCTTTCCGTCACGCTCTTGCCCACGCGGATACAATACGTTCGCAGGTAACGCTTGACGGTACCCTCTTATCCGGACCGATCCTGCTGATGGAAGCGATGAACATCCAGCATGGCGGCTCGCGCGTCCATCTCGCTCCGCAAGCGGATCTTGGCGACGGTTATTTCGACGTCGTTACGATCGCGCCGGAGCAGCGTGAAGAGGTTTTGAAATGGATCGATAGCGGCTGCAGCGGCGAGCCGACTGTGACAGTCACTCGGGCGCGCAAGGTTGAGATCGACTGGCGCGGCGATCCCTTGCGGATCGATGATTTCGGGCCGGAGACACCCGTTTATGAAGGCCTCGTCACTGCGGCTTTCCTCGCCGAGCGGCTCGAGATTTTGGTACCGTCCCAGCATGATCGTGCCAACACGCCACCACGGCCCAGTAAGGTCAAATCAAAGATCGAGGTTCTGCCATGAAGCTTCGAACGGTTCGCGGTGATCCCAAAGTCGATCCCGTTGCCGCGGCTGTCTTCAACATTCCCCATCTCGACGCCGAGCTTCTGCGCCGCATCGAGCAGCAGGCGGTCGATCTAGCCAAGCTCGCGGGGGCAGAGATCGTCAAGCAACTGGGTCGTGCAGTCACCGTGCGCTACAAGGCGGTCGATCCGGCAAAGGTGGCGGAACAGGCCGCCAAACAATCGCGCCCGATCAATCTTTTTCGCGACCCCGTCTCGGAAGTCGACCAGAATGTTGAAAGTATGATCCGGGGCCGTCTTGCCGAGCTTTTCCCAGATCACGATATTCTCGGTGAGGAAATCAGTGATGCCTTAGGGCCCGAAAGTGATTTTCTGTGGGCCATTGATCCGATCGATGGCACGACGAACTTTATCAATGGATTCCCGCTTTTTGCTGCCTCCATCGGCGTGCTTCATCGCGGCCGTCCGATCGTTGGCGCCGTTTGGTGTTCGGCCAGCCATGCACTTTATCCGGGTGTTTATCATGCGTGCCTTGGCGGTGATGTCTGCTTTGACGGCGAAGCACTAAGACCGCATGTCAATCCGGGTATCCGCCGCCGTCTTGCCGGTGAGCCACACGCTTTAACGGACGTTGATCTGCCATGGGAGGTGCGCAAGACGGGGTCAGCTGCCATCGAATGCGCCTTCGTCGCTGCAGGTCTACTGCGCGTCGCCCGTTTCGAGCGGCCCAATTTGTGGGATGTCGCCGGTGGTCTTGCTTTAGTTGAAGCATCGGGTGGCACGATCCTCACCTACGCCGATCGTGCCTGGGAGACGTTTTCTTATTTCGAAGCACCGCCAGCGCTTGAAGGCCGCGTGCCAGAATTGCGGCAATGGCGACGTCCTGTCATCATCGGCGATAAAGAGGCGACATCCTTACTGAGTACCCGTCATTCCGGCTGAATATTTTTTGCCTAATGCTGTTTTTGGATAATAGGGGGCGGCACGGTATGGGGAATTTTTGGATTGGTCGGTGCTGCCTCCTGCCCCAAAGCGGGCGCTTTTGGCGGTGATATCACTTTCGAGGGCTCACGGCTGATGATCTCCCGCGCATTAGGTCGCGGATCGAAGGCGTCCTTACAGCTCGATTGCCGTGGCTCGACCAAATCATCGCATTTGGTACCACTTGGATAACCAGTATTATTCTGCGCAAATACGGATGAAAAACTCAAAATGTAGAGCGCTGCGAGGAGGAGACCTCGCTGCCATATATTACTCTTTGACGCCCAGCACATTCCCTGCCGCATCGATCACCACATCATAGGTGTCGCCTTGCGATATAGCCGTGCCCTGATAAATACCAGGACTTATAATCTCCAGACCTGACACCTGCTCATAGCCGGCGTTGAGGATCCATAGTTTTGCCTCCTGCTCGGAGAACGGCTGCGGTGACATCGACTGTGCCGTCGCATTTGCCATCAAAACATCCGCGGCCATTATCTCTTCATTACCCGCAGCGAAAACCCCGGTGGTGAGATTCGTTAAGATCAGCGTTGTTGCTAAAACAAGATGTCGCGCCTGCATGACCAGACCTCCATCGTCATCTCCCCGTGTTGGGGATCTGAGAAATAAACGAGAAGGCACCCGTGAGGGTTCCCAATTCGGATATTAAAATATGGAGTGAGAGCCTGCGCGATTAAGGTTAATTTATCGGGTCTTTTTACGCGGATACTGTGTAATACCCGTAGAACCCTTATCGAGGCCGGTCGAGCCAGGTGCGTCTAGATTGCGCTGTAGCAAGCGACTCGGCAAGGGTGATGTATACATGCGACTTGTCTGGTCGCCGACGCGCTTGATGCTATCTTTATCCCTCTCGCGCGACCGGTTGCGCAAAGAATCACTCGCCGCCGGCGGCAGGTTGGTACAATTAGCAGGTCGTGTGCCGCATCTTGTCGGGTCGAGTAATTGCCCATTCTCAGCGGTGGCGTGAGAAGGCAGGCTCATACCTAGCAGAAAAGCCAAGATCGCGTAATTGGTCGATTTCCTCATACCTCACCACCTTTCTCGCTCCCACCAGAGAGATAGTAGGTAAGCTTCTGCTGTTGCAGTCACTTCATGAAAAAGTGATCGCGGGTGGGAAGGTTTTCAAGCTTGCCTAGCTAGCCGGAATCGACCGATATCGACGCCGTCCTTCGCGACATAATCTTCCAGTGCCAGGCATTGTGTCACCTCTCCATCGGCGCTGATCAGCGGACAAATGACGTATTGGATATCGACGTATGTCTGGTGATTGAGCTGCGCGCTGGCCAGGCCGATCCCTGCTTGTTTGGCGTCGCAAACCACATGATAGGCATTGATTAGATCCTTGGTGATGCAGATGTCAAAAGCCAGGTCGTCGAGATAGCTGCCAGTGAAATCGAGGCCGCAGAAATGGGCCACCGCCGTGCCGACCAATCGGTAATAGACGCGGAACGGATTGCGGTGAATATCGACCATCAGAACATAAGGCAATAATGTTTTGATATCCGCCGGCTCGATATCGGTGCGGCTGGGCAGGCTTGTGCCACACCGCGAGCTCCAATAGCGGTAAAGCGCATCTGCCCGCGGCGAATACAAGGTCCAGGAGCCACCCTCGATGAGCTTGAAAGACGCTTGGTCCGGCTTAATCACATCGACGCCCATATCGGCCGCCACCTTTCCCTCTGCCGAGGCGGTGCAACCGGCACCGCAAAATAGTCGGAGAAAGTCTGACGAACTAAATATTAACGGCTGGTGAAGAAAACCTGACACAGCGTTAGGCGAGGAATGTCGCTAGGCCACGAGGTCTGGGCCGTCATTCTTCACATTATTGACCAAGGTCGAGACGACGCGTTCCTGGAGGATATCTTGCTCGGCCGATCGCATCAGGCTGGCCGCCTTCTCGCCCGATGCGGTGAGCCAGCAATCGAAATCACAGGGCTCCAGGATCACCGGCATGCGCTCGTGGTAAAAAGACATCCAGCTACTGGCGGCAGTAACAATGATGGTGAAGGAGTGGATCTGTTCCTTGTCATCCTTCGAGCGCCAGGTCTCGTGAAGTCCAGCCAGCGCCAGCGGCGCACCGTCCTTGCGCTCGAAAAGATGCGGGATCTTGCCACCCTTGGGACCTGTCCATTCATAGAAGCCATCAGCGGGGACGATGCAGCGGCGCTGCTGGAATGCCTGCCGGTAAGTGGGCTTCTCGCGCACCGATTCCGCCCGGGCGTTGAAGGTCGCGAATTCCGCCTTACCTACTTTCGACCAGGACGGGATCAAGCCCCATTTCTTCACGACGATCTGGCGATTGAGCGGCCCCATCACAACGACTGCCACATCTTGCGACGGCGCTACATTGTAGCGTGGCTGCACGTTCAGGAGCGGCCCTTTGATATCGAAGAAGTCCCGCAGCTCACTCACTGGCTTCTTCTGGACAAATCGTCCACACATCTCACAACCATCCACTCTCTCAAATGTGCGCTCAGCGCAAGTCGCCGATGAATCCGGCAATGACATCGGCACTCAATCCGACCTCGCGACAGATGCGCTTTGCCAGCGCCAGCGCCGCATCGCGCATCGCACCAGGCGGTCGGTCGAGCCAGTAGGATGAAGGATTGATGACAACACGTTTGTCGAGCACCACCAGTTTCCCTTGTTTGATGAGGCTTTCCGCAAGAGGCGGTCGCGCCAATGCGATACCGAGCCCATTCATCGCTGCATCTAGCACAAGATTGTAATCTTCAAAGCGGCGGTCATGCGGGCGCGGTCTGAAATCCAGCCCTTGCCCAGCGAACCAGGTGCGCCAACCGGTTGCGTCTGAATCATGGATCAATGTGTGATCAAGAAACCGCGCGGCATCGCCATGGGGAGCGATTTCGTGCGCAAGTTCTTGCGAACCCAGCGGAAAGCTTTGCTCCTCGAAAAGCTGGACTGAGATGCGGTCCGGAATGCGACCCCGGCCGCAGCGGATCGCAAGATCGATTCCGTCGTCAGCGAGATCAACATGTCGATGCTCGATCGAGAGTATGATACGCAAGCTGGGCCTTCCATTCTCAAAGCGTTTGAGGCGCGGCATCAGCCACAATCCACACACCGAGGGGATGGAGGAGAGCCGCACCACCGCCGAGCCACGTTGCTCGGTCCAGCGCTCCGACGTATCGGCAATGAGGGCAAAGGCCTCATGGGTCCGCAAGTACAGGCGCTGACCTTCGGGCGTTAAGGAGACGCCCCGAGCTTGGCGCTCGAACACCTTAAGGCCGAGCCAGTGTTCGAGTTTCGCAATCTGCCGGCTGATAGCGCCATGCGTCAGGTTTAGGGTGCCGGCGGCCGCCGAGAATGAGCCGCCGCGCGCGGCCGCCTCAAAGGCACGGAGGGTATCGAGTGGCGGAAGGGAGCTGTGATCCATACTCACAGCTGATGGGTGAAATGTTCGTTTGTCAATGAGCTCAACACCAGCGACACTCGCCGGAATGCCGTCTGCTCATGGGTCCAATATGATTACCACCTCTCTTTCGACCCCCAATCCGGCTCTTTCGGGCGCGGAAAAGGGCCTCTCTCGCAGCACTTTCGGCGTCCTTTTCGTGACCATTCTGGCCTGGGCGAGTGCCTTCCCGGCGATCCGTGCTGGTCTCCAGGGCTTCGGCGCGGTCGAGCTCGGCGCCGCCCGTTTCGCCATCGCCGCTCTGCCGGCCGCCGTTTTCCTGCTGGTGATGCGGCCTGCCTGGCCGAAACTCGGTGAGCTGTGGCGCTTTGCAACTGGCGGCATTTTCTTCGTCTGCTTTTATACTATCCTGCTCAATATCGGCGAACAGACAGTCTCGGCAGGTCCGGCTTCCTTCATCATCAACGTGAACCCAATCGTCACGGCCTTGCTGGCGATCGTCTTCCTAGGCGAGCGTTTCGGCAAATGGGCGTGGGGTGGGACCTTCCTGTCGTTCATCGGCATCGGTCTCATTGCTTTGGGCGAGGGATCGGAGATGAAAATCGATCTCGGCGCATTGCTGATACTGGGCGCGGCGATCTGCAATTCGATCTCGACCATTGTGCAGAAACCGTTGTTCCAACGGCACAAGCCGCTCACCGTCTCGGCCTGGAATATGATCATTGGCGCGGTCCTGTTAGCGCCTGCTCTGCCCAGCGTTCTCGCGCAAGCACCCGCTGCATCAAGCGAGGCAATCTGGTCGGCAATTTATCTTGGCATCGTGCCGAGCCTCGTGGCGTATGGCACCTGGGCGGTTGTGCTCTCCAAAATGCCCGCGAGCCGGGCTTCGAATTTTATGTATTGCGTGCCGCCGGTCGCGACCCTGATCGGCTTTGTCTGGCTCGGCGAAGCACCCAACCTCCTCGGCATCATTGGCGGCCTCTTGGCGCTGGGCGGTGTGGTGCTTGTTAACCTTAAGAAGTGAACTTGGCCCTGACATCATAGGCATGGATCTTCGCCCAATCGCGCACCACCTTTTCAAGTTCAGCATCGATGGTCTTCGGCAGGGTCACGACGAAGCGAACATATTGATCGCCGCGCTGCCTGCTCTTGGGATTCACGAGACCCTTGCCTTTAAGGCGCAGCTGCGTTCCCGAATTGCTGCCGACTGGCACCTTAAGGGCGACGCGGCCATCGATGGTCGGAACCTCGATGGTACCGCCCAACACCGCTTCCTGCAGCGTCACGGGGCATTCAAGCAAGATGTCGAAGCCGTCGCGCTCGAAATAGGGATGCGCCTTGACGCTGACCTCGACGAAAGCATTGCCATTGGCGGCCCCCCCCTGGCCGGGCATGCCCTGACCTTTCAAGCGCAGTTGCGCGCCGTCTTCTGTGCCGGCCGGAATGGTCACGTCGAGTGTTTTGCCGTCGGTGAGATTGACGCGTCTCTTGCCGCCCACGGCAGCATCAAGGAACTCAACTTCTAATCGGTAGGTAACGTCAGCGCCGCGCATCTTGAAATTGGCGCGGCCGCGGCCGAAGCCGAAGAAGTCCTTGAAGATCTCGTCATTGCCCTCTTCATCGAGGCCGAAATCCTTGGCCGTGCGTGCGCGGCCGGCCCCGGCACCACTCCCGGCCCCCCAGGGATTGCCGGCTTGAAACCCCGGATGACGTGGATTGCCGTTATCGTCAAGCTCGCCGCGATCGTATTTACGCCGCTTCTCGACATCCGAGAGCAGGTCATAGGCGGCCGAGACCTCCTTGAACTGGGCCTCAATCTTCTTGTCGCCCGCATTAACGTCGGGATGGAGCTTCTTGGCGAGCTTGCGATAAGCCTTTTTGATCTCATCGGCCGTGGCGACGCGCCCGACTCCAAGCGTCTTATAAGGATCGGGCATGGGA
>CAYOYT010000084.1:0-4728 GCA_964408245.1 uncultured Dongia sp.
ATGATTTCCTCGACGGGATCCTGATTCTTGAAATTGATCACGACGTCCGCGCCGTGATCCATGAGATTCTCGCGCAAAGACACGCCGGTCAGAACGCCGATCGCCTTACCCGCCCCGCCAGCACGCGCCATTGCCATGTCATGCGGGCTATCGCCAACCACCGCAATCATCGACGGGCGCAGGTTCATATCGCGCGCAAAAGCCTGAACCATACCGCCACCCGGCTTCAATCCGTGACCAGTATCAAAGCCGCAAATAAAATCAAGGGCGCCATGAACGCCGAAGCGTGCCATCGAGGCGCGTGCTGATTCTTCGCTATCCATGGTCGCCACACCGAGTGACAATCCCCTTTTGCGCAGCCGCGTGAACAGGAGATCAAGATCCGTCACAGGTGTTGCCGCCGTTGCTTGACGCTTCAGAAACAGCTCATGGACTTCGGCGTAAACAGCATCATTGTCGCTACGCCCAGCAAGCTGCGTCCAGAGATCAGAAATTTCGCGGTTGCTACCTGAGGCAATAGGCGATCCCGGAACATACTTGCCGGTCTCGAGATCCTTGCCACTCCCTTTAAGAATATGCCGCGCCTTCGCCGGATCACCTTGGGCAACCAGTAGTGCTGCCTCTTCCGTCACCGGCCCCCAAGTCTTGTAAAAATCAAACAAGGTCCCGTCCTTGTCGAACAGAATCGCGTGAATCGCGTCCGAAATTTCCGGCATCAAACCACAGCCTTATGAGAGCCAGAGATATTCACCTTGGCGTATTCGGTCTGGCGCAGCATGCCGCGATAGATCTCATGCTCGCCGACGACACCTAGAAGCGCACCGTCATCACCCAGCAGCACAAGCGGACGCTTGGTCTGCTGGCGTACGGTCACGGCCGCTCGCATTGGCGTCCGATCCCGACCTGTCACCATGATGTTGCCGTCGGCCATGGCGGCAAGATCGAGCTCGCTCGAATAGCCGACGAATTCGCCCGGTCGACCATTCACCATGAGATTGACTGGACGGCCTGCGCCATCGAGCTGACAGCGGCAGCGGCCAGCGCGGTCGAGCTGGATGAAACTCGAACCCGCTTCGCGTGCCAAATCGTCCGCTGGCCGCATCAGCGTGCCACCTTTGAGGACAGTCAGTGGATTCATCGATGCCACGAACTGACGGACGTAGTCGTTGACCGGATTGAGGATAATCTCCTCCGGCACAGCAAACTGAACAACCTTGCCCGCTTCCATGATAGCGATGCGCGTGCCAATCTTCAGCGCTTCATCGAGATCGTGACTAACGAAAATGATCGTCTTCTTCAACTTACGCTGCAGTTCGATGAGCTCGTCCTGCAAATGCTCGCGAATGAGCGGATCGAGTGCCGAGAACGGTTCGTCCATCAGTAAGATGTCTGCTTCAGTCGCAAATGATCGTGCCAGGCCGACGCGTTGCTGCATGCCGCCGGAAAGCTCGTGCGGGAACTTGTTGGCAAATTTATCGAGACGAACAAGGGCAATCTTCTCGTCTACGACGCGATCTCGCTCTGCTTTCGACATGCAGCGGATGTCAAGACCGAAGCCGACATTGTCTCGTACGGTCAGCCACGGCATCAACGCAAATTGCTGGAACACCATAGAGACGCGCTTCCGACGAATTTGGCGGAGTGTCTCTTCGGAGCACGAAGCCACATCAACCTCGCCGCTCTCTGTACGCACCAAAACTTTACCGCGTGTCACCAAGTTGAGGCCGTTGACACAGCGCAAGAGAGAAGACTTGCCCGAGCCGGACAGGCCCATCAGTACCAGGATTTCACCTTCGTTAACGAAAAGCGACGCATCATGGACAGCCACGAGAGAACCGGTTTTATCCAAAATACTGTCGCGACCCTGGCCCTGATCCAACAATGACAGCGCATCTTTGTTGCGCTCGCCGAATATGACGTCAACGTTTTCAAAGCGGACTGCATTGATCTGGCTCATCGCTATCCTCCGCTTAAGATTTACGCCGCGGCATCTGACGCCGCTGTTTCATGATGCGATCGAGCAGGATCGCGACGATCACGATGCCGAGGCCTGACTCAACGCTAAGCGGTACATTGCGCTGATTAAGAGCTAGCACGACGGGTTTACCAAGGCTAGAAGCACCAACCAGTGCGGCGATGACAACCATCGAAAGTGACAACATGATAGTTTGGTTGACACCCGCCATGATCGTTGGCATCGCTGCCGGGAGCTTAACCTTGGTCAGCAACTGCCAGCGGGTGCAGCCAAAACTCTCACCAGCTTCGACCAGCGGTTTTGAGACTTGACTGATCCCCAGATAGGTAAGGCGGATTGGCGACGGCACGACGAAAATAACGGTCGCAACCAGTGCCGGCACAGCGCCAAGGCCGAAGAAGCTCAGCACCGGGACCAAGTAAACGAAGGTTGGCAGCGTCTGCATAAGGTCGAGGATCGGGCTGATGAATTGATAGAAGCCTGACCTGCGGGCAGCTACAATTCCAATGGGGACGCCGATCAACAACGACGCAAGCGTCGAATAAATCACCAGTACAAAGGTTTGAACAGTAAGCTCCCATAGATTAAAATTGAGTGTCAGGAGCAGTCCTAGAACCGCGAATATAACAAGCTTCCAGCTACGCTGCAGATAGTAAGCGAGCGCGGCAATAAGGGCGATCAGCACTAACGCCGGAATGGCGATGAAGAGATCGGCAGTGCCTTCGATGATCTTCTCAAAGATCTTGGTGAATGAATCGAAAACCTTATCGTAGTTGGTCGTGAGATAGTCGACCGCGTTCTTCGCATACTCACCGACCGGAATCCGGTGTTCGCGCGCGGAAATCCAGTTAGCAATCTCGTTCAGCCATTCCATGCCCTGCCCCCAGCAATGTGCGGCGATGAATGTCGAGCTTTATAAATAAAAGCGGCCTTGGCAAGGCACACCTTGACCAAGGCCGCTTAAGTCACAGCAATCGATTTAGAGTCCGAGGCCTTTCTTCACCGCGGCTGCACCATCTTGACCATCGAACGTCGTAACGCCCGCGAGCCAGGTATCTAGGACCGCGGGGTTGGCTTTCAGCCATTCGGCAGCTGCCGTTTCGCCATCCTTGCCAGCCAGAATCGTCTCCATAATGGCCGATTCCATATTCAACTCAAATTTGAGGTTCGCGATGAGCTTGCCGACATTGGCGCATTCTGCGGTGTAGCCAGTACGCGTCAGACCATTGATTTTAGCTTCGCCAAAACCATCTGATTCAAATCCGGAGAGGTAATAGAGCGGCATCTTGCCCATGACCGGATGCGGTGCCCAGCCAAGAAATGCGACCCACTCTTTGTTCTTGATGGCCTTTTCGGCCTGAACAAGCATGCCCTGTTCAGAGGATTCAACCAGCTCCCAACCCTTGAGCTTGTTCGCCGGATCGTCGATCTTGGCTTGGACGATCTTGTTGCCGTCATTGCCTGGCTCGATTCCATAGAACTTGCCGTCAAACTTGTCAGTGTTGGCGGCGAGATCGGAAAGGCTTTTCACGCCAGCATCCGCGACGTATTGCGGAACCACCGGACCATAGCCGGCGCCGACCAGGTTTGGCTGCAGCGCATCGATCGACTTTTCATCCATATAGGGCTGCACGTTGCCAGCGTTCGACGGCATCCAATTGTCAAGGAAGAGATCAAGATCCTTATTCTTGAGGCCCTCAAGAATAATTGGTAGGCCAAGGACACTTTCCTTGACTTCATAGCCGAGCGGTTTCACAACATTTTTGAGAAGGCCGTTCTGAGCCGTATTGTCAGTCCAGCCCACATCTGCGATGCGGATGGTTTTGCAGCTATCCGGCTCGGCCGCCTGGGCCGCCGAATTGGCGACGACCGCCAGAACCAGCGACATCGCTGAAGCAGTAAGCAATTTACGCGTAAGCATTGATAGTTCTCCCATTTACGTTGCCCTCCCTTATGCCTAACCAAAGGCTTTTTGTCGTTCTAGGTTCGGACTCTTGCGGCACTTAAGGGCGACTTCAAAGTTAGAGTCAAACTGGAAAAAGATTTCGCTAGATCGTCATCGTACCCTCGCTTCTCAGCAATTCTCAATGTTTTTTTTGATTGATCGTCCAATATAAAACCATCAGGATGCCATACATCGGCGGCGTTATTTGGCGTGAAAGGGACATTGGTTCCAATCGATACCTCACTGGGTAACGGCAAGTTTGATCCGCCCGACGCGCATCGGCAATAGGGACCCGGATCAAAGTTCCGCGAGGAGAGCGAATGCCCAAGGTCGGCATGGAGGAAATCAGGCGCCGGCAGCTGATCGACGCGACCATCGCCTCGATCCACGAAATCGGCCTTGCCGAAGCGAGCCTCTCCCGCATTTCCGCTAGGGCTGGAGTTTCCACTGGCATCGTCCATCATTATTTCGAGGACAAGGCAGATTTGCTGGAAGCGACCCTGCGCCAGCTGGGCGACGGTCTCCGGGATTCCGTCGTCAGCCGACTTGAAGAGGCAACCACTCCCATAGAGCGGTTGCTGGCAGTCATCGATGGTAATCTCGGCGCAGATCAATTCACGCCGGAAGGTGTTTCTGCCTGGCTCGCCTTCTGGGCCCAAGTGCCAAAGAACACACGCCTCGCCCGCGTGCAGCATATCATTGTCTCGCGTCTGCATGACAATCTGGTGCACGCGCTAAAGCTGATGGGACGGCACGATGCCGATCATATCGCGCGCGTGATG
Organism: uncultured Dongia sp.; assembly: GCA_964408245.1. GTDB lineage: Bacteria > Pseudomonadota > Alphaproteobacteria > Dongiales > Dongiaceae > Dongia. Next base: position 4,703 of record CAYOYT010000084.1, read on the forward strand.
GTGCAGGAGCAGGGCAAGCCGCTCGC
>CAYOYT010000084.1:4738-8260 GCA_964408245.1 uncultured Dongia sp.
CGTGACGGCAGCCTTAATCGACGGCCTGTGGTTGCGAGCGGCACTTTCTGCAGACGGCCCCAGCTCGCGTGAGGCACGACTACAGGTCCTCGATTACCTCAATGCCAAACTTGATATGAAGCTAGGATAAGTAGCATGAAATTCGACGCCATCTTTGATTACATCATTGTCGGTGCTGGCTCTGCTGGCTGCGTGTTGACCAATCGACTAAGCGAAGATAGCGATGTGAAGGTCTGCGTGCTGGAAGCCGGGCCTAAGGATCATTGGTGGAACTGGCAGATCCATATGCCAGCGGCGCTGATGTATAATCTGTGCCACGACCGCTACAATTGGTATTATAACACCGAGCCACAGCCCTATATGGACAACCGCGTTATGTACTGGCCGCGCGGCCGCGTGCTAGGTGGCTCGTCCTCGCTCAACGCCATGGTCTATATCCGCGGTCACGCACTGGATTACGATCGCTGGGCGTTCAAGGAAAACTGCCCCGGCTGGTCGTATCAGGAGATACTGCCCTATTTCAAACGCGCCGAGACACGCGAAAAAGGCGGCGACGCCTATCACGGCGAGAGCGGTCCTTTGAACGTTCATACCGGCGATCAGCAAAACCCCCTGTTCGAGGCCTTCATCGCAGCGGCGCAGCAGGCAGGTTATGCCTATACCGAGGATATGAATGGGTATCGTCAGGAAGGCTTCGGCCGCATGGACATGACGATCAAAAATGGTCGGCGCTGGTCCGCTGCACAAGCTTTTCTCCGACCAGCGGAAAAGCGCGCCAATGTGACCGTCGAGACGCGCGCACTGACTAACCGTATCATCCTGGAGGGGCACCGAGCCGTTGGCGTGGAATTCGAGCAGAACGGCCAGATCAAGCGCTATCGCGCTGAGCGTGAAGTGATCTGTTCGGGTGGCGCCATCAACTCACCGCAATTGCTGATGCTGTCGGGCATCGGACCAGCCGATCATCTGCGCGAAATAGGCATCGAGGTGAAGCATGATCTGCCAGGCGTCGGACAGAATCTGCAGGAACATCTTGAAATGTATATCCAGCAGCAATGTACCAAACCGATCACACTGTACACCTATACCAAACCTGCACCGATGATGTTTGCTGGCATGCGCTGGTTCATGGACCACAAGGGTGTTTGCGCCTCGGCCCAGCTCGAGGCCGGCGGCTTTATTCGTTCGTCAGCGGGCATCGAACATCCCAATCTGCAATTCCACTTCCTGCCCTCGACGGTCAACGATCATGGCCGGGTCAACGGCACGAGCCATGCCTATCAGGTCCATATCGGCAATATGCGCCAGGAAGCGCGTGGCTGGATCAAACTAAAATCAACGAGCGCCAAGGACCATCCACGCATCCAGCCCTTCTATTTACAGGCCGAGAATGATCGCCGCGAATTCCGCGACGCGGTGAAGCTGACCCGTGAGATCTTTGCCCAGAAAGCGTTCGACGCATATCGCGGATCTGAGATCAATCCCGGCGATGGCGTGAAGACGGATGCTGAGATTGATGCTTTCATCCGTCGCCGCGGTGACAGCGCCTATCACCCGTCCTGCTCATGCAAGATGGGTACGGATGATATGGCTGTGGTCGACCCTCAGGCGCGCGTTCACGGCCTCGATGGCTTGCGCGTTGCGGATGCCTCAATCATGCCATCGATCGTCAGCGGTAACCTCAACGCACCCACCATTATGATGGCGGAGAAGTGCAGCGACATGATCCGCGGTAAGGCGCCCCTACCCCCAGCCAATGCGCCGGTCTGGCAATCACCGAACTGGCAAACTTCGCAACGCTGACGAACCGATCAACCGGCTTACCGGTCGCCCGGATCCTCGTCGTTGTAATAGAATTCCGGCAGCGGATCGGTACGTGGGTCGAGTGCATTGGCGATCGCCGATGTCGTCTGCATCGGCACGAAATTCGTCTGCTCCGCAGCCGGCAGCGCCTGACGCGCGAGCATGCGATAAGCTGTAAAAGCGGCGATGGCTGAGGCGACGATGGAGAGATACAAGAACAACGCCGACGGTCCGAACTGACCCATAAAAAACGACGCAATGAGCGGACCGACAACCCCGCCGATGGCCCACACTAATAGCAAGCCTCCCGACGCACCCACCATGTCGGTGCGATCCACGTAATCATATGCCTGAGCAACGGCGAGCGGATAAATAGTAGCAAGCGCACCACCCAAAAAGACGACAGCCACCAGCAAGGTGGTGAGAGATGCGCCGCCAAAACTGAATACACTCAATACAACGCTGGCAACCACGCACATCACCAATACGGCAAGCAGAACGGTACGCCTATCATATCGGTCAGAGAGACGCCCAATCGGCCATTGCAATACCAACCCACCGAAAATCGGCACTCCCATGAAAAGCGAGATCTGAAACACGTTCAGATGTAGGCTGCCGGCATAAATAGCGCCCAGCGCATAAAAGGCGCCAGACAGCATGCCGGCACCCCAAGTAGCGACGACGCCCAATGGAGACGCTTGGTAGAGCACGCGCAGGCCCAGCCGCTTGACGCCACCCAATTCCGGACCAGCGACGCGCGTCAACACGACCGGCACGAGAGAGATTGCCATCAGCAGACCACCAAGACAAAACAGGCCAAGACCTTGGATTTCGATGGCATTGATCAGTAGCTGGCCAATCAGCGAGGCAAGATAGGTTGTCACCAGATAGATCGACAAGACCTGACCGCGTCCGGCATTGCTCGCTTTGACGTTGAGCCAGCTTTCGATGGTTGCGTAGAGAGACGCGATACAGAAACCCATGACAATGCGCAAGATTGCCCAGAGCGCCTCGCTAAAGAACAAGGCGTGGACCAGCTAAGTAGCCGTGGCAAGTGCCGCAAAGGCGGCAAAGGCGCGAATATGGCCGACCCGGCGGATAATGCCCTGCCCCAGGACGCTCCCCATCATGAAGCCCAAGTAATAGGCTGACATCACCAGACCCGAGATATCGGCCGAAACATTCTCGATGCCCATGCGAACGGGCAGAAGGATGCCGATCAGGCCGTTGCCAAGAACCAGCAGGCCGCAGCCGAGCAGAAGAGAAAAAACTGGTCTAAGAGTTTGCAGCACTGGTGGTGACCTGATTGGTGGATTTGGAGGCGCGAACAACGCACAACAAGCCGACAAGTGTTAAGGCACCGGCGACAATCTCCAGCAATGATAATTTTTCACCCAGAACAAAGGCCGAGGCACCAATACCGAAAATTGGCACCATCAGCGAGAACGGCGCCACAACGCTCGCAGAATAAAGGCGCAGCAGATAGACCCACAGCGAAAAGGCGACGATGGTCGAGGCCCAGGCAATATAGAGAACCGACAGAACGCCACTCCAAGAAAGTGCGGCCAACGACGCCGCGATACGATGCGTTCCCTCAAAGCCCCAAGATAGAAGCGCCATTGGGAGCGGCGGAATAACCGCAACCCATACGATCAGATTGGTCATGTTCGGCGCGTTGGCTTGCTTCATCTGAATGTTGGCATATCCCCAGGCGCAGGC
>CAYOYT010000085.1:0-8195 GCA_964408245.1 uncultured Dongia sp.
GCGCAGAAGATCTGGCAATCCGGCGTTGAGATGCCACGCTGTCTGTTATTCCTCGATCCAACCGGCGACGATCTCGATCCTGGCGGGCGGTCGGAACATATGGGCGATCCGGATGGTACGGCACGGCCGATTCCGGGGCGGCTCGCCACCGTGCCTTGGGCTGATCATCCGACAGCGCAAGTGCTTTTGCAGATGCACGACCCCTTCATTACGGGCGAAACCAATGCCGGGAACCCGTCGAAATACTGCCCGCGCGCGGCCTTGCAAGGCACATTGAAGCGCCTTGAAAAACGCGGCGTCACGCCCGTGGTGGCGGTCGAACTCGAATTCTATCTGCTAGGTCCCGCCCGCGATGCGATGGGTAACCCTATGCCGCCCACCAATCCCGTGACCGGACTGGTCGAGACCTCGAAGCAGCCCTACAGCATGGATGATCTCGATGCATATGCGACCTTCATCCGACGCGTGTCCGCTCATGCCGACCTGCAACATATTCCAGCATCTGCCGCCATCACCGAATATTCGCCGGGCCAGTTCGAGATCAATCTGAAGCACCAGCCGAATGCCGTCGCTGCTTGTGACAACGCGGTGCTGCTGAAGCGCTGTATCAAGGGAACGGCACGCGCGCTCGGGCATAACGCAACCTTCATGTCGAAGCCCTTTCTTCAGGCGGCCGGCAGTGGCATGCATGTGCATGTCAGCCTGATCGACAAAGCGGGCAAGAATCTCTTCGGCGAAACCGGCGCCAAGGGTGATGCGCTTCTGCGCCATGCGATCGGCGGTCTGCAAGCGACGATGGCGGAGGCGATGGCGATCTTCGGCGCCAATCCAAATGCCAGCCGTCGTTATGTCGCTGGCAATAACGTGCCGATGAGCCCGGCATGGGGGCACAACAATCGCACGGTGGCGTTCCGCATCCCCGCAGGCGGGGCGAAAGCGCGACGCATCGAACATCGTGTGGCCGGCGCCGATGCCAATCCCTATCTCACCATGGCGGCGATCCTCGCCGGTATCACTCATGGCATTGAAAATAAGATCGATCCCGGCGCACCCACTGAAACGGGGGATTTCAAGCGACCGGCCGATCCGCGCATTCCGTTTAAATTCAGCGCAGCGCTCGCGCATCTGGCCAAAGCGAAGATCTTGCCGACATATATAGAGAAGGAGTGCCTTGACCTCTATGTCGATGCGCGTCGCGCCGAGCTTGAGAAATTCTACGACGCGATTAGCCCACGCGAATACGACTGGTATCTGTGAATCAAAATAGGCATCGGCATCATAGCAGTCGCGGGCGTAGCGGAGTCTACCGCCTGCTGCGCTACCGTTTCATGCTGCCGATGCTGCGCTCGCATCACCCACCGCACTTCGCCGCGCGTGGTACCGCCCTTGGCCTCGCTTTGGCCTTCACGCCAACGATTGGGTTGCACACGCTGATTGCCGGGGCGTTATGGGCGGCCACAGCGCGAATTCCAAAACTTCGTTTCAGCCTGATCCTCGCCATCGCCTGGACCTGGGTTTCGAACCCGCTCACAGTCTTCCCGATCTATTATCTGCTTTACGTTACGGGCCAAGTGATACTCGGGCATTGGAGCGATCTCTCGGGCTATGACGACTTCCTCGCTCTGGCGCGCGACCTTGCCGAGGGTGACCGTTCGCTGCTTGAGAACACCAAGCTTCTCGCCCACATCCTCCTCGACGATTGGGGCCTCACCATGCTGGTCGGCAGCGTCCCCTGGGTCATCGTCACAGGTGGCTTGGGCTATTGGGGCAGTTTGAGTTTCATGACAGCGTATCGGCGAGAGAAGGCAACGAGACGCGTGAAGCATGCCACTAAAGGAGAATAAGTATTGATATATACATCCTAAGGTTGTATTGCCATTTACACCTTTAGGATGGTGCGCGCTTGAGAACAGGTACTTTCGACTATGGCGTGATGGCTGCACCTTTTCGGCAATGGCCGCAACTCTTCGTGGCCTGGGCGCTTACATTTTTAGTGAGTATCCTGCTTCACGAGACCATTGAGATCGCGGCATCTACCCTTGCGGCGGACAAGATCGTCTTATTCTGCGAAGTTCTGTTTGCCGCCCTCATCTTTGACGCCTATTGGACCAGCGCGCTGACGGGCGCCAGTTTGACCCAAATGGTCTGCTTGCCAAGCCACAAACTCTTCTGGAAGTTTCTGGCCCTGGCATGCCTGCTCGATTTCGCGGCGGCCATCATGCTGTTCGTCGCATTCCGTCTCAATGGCGATAAACTATCGATCGAGGATTTCGCGCCGGTTCGCCTATTGCTAGCGAGAGTCTTCCGCAGCATGTGGCTGTGGAGCGACATCCTCGTTATCGTTTTGACAACGGTCGCGGTCATCGGACGCCTCAGGCTGATGCTCTGGCCCAGCTTTCTCGCGCTGACGGGACGTTGCGGCAATCTGACCGAAGCCTGGAAGCTCAGCCGCGGCATTTTCCGGGACTTGGCTTTGGTGAACTTCGCTGTTTCTCTGCCGATACTGGTCATCGGCCTGTTTGCCGTGGCCGTGGCGCCAGCCGGTCTCATGGCTTTTGCAATCATATTGATCTTTGTTTGCTTTCAACGCGCCTTCATCATCCCCCTCTACCTCGAATGTATTGAGGGCAGATTTGAACATGGCGAGGCAATGCGTCAGCCCTTGATGGCTGGCGGAAAATGAACGTCTTTACCATCGCCGTAGAATCGCTCGTGGCTCCCCTGAAGAAGTGGCGGCTTTTCTTGCGTGCGCTGGTACCGGTCCTGCTGTTTTGTGCGATCTTGATTGGCGGTGGCTACCAACTTCTGGAATCGGCACTTAATGGCTGGCTGGGTTCGGGTCCGCCCCTGTGGGAGTTGCTGACCTATATCGGTCTCAGCCTTTTCGATTGGAACTGGCTGGGCCTATTGCGCATGCCTGAAGCGTCGTGGCTTGATCGATTGCGCGGTCAAATATTCACGCTCGTCGCCTTCGCGACAATTTCCTGGGGGCTCAACGGCCTCCTGGTATTGCTAGGCCCGCTGCAATCCTACGCTGAGAGTTTTGACCCGGTCCTCCGGCAGACTGGCAACCAAGTCTTGTACGCGACGAGTTTTCAGACCGCCGGCATAGGCCTGGTGATCATAGTGCTGCTCGTTTGGTTGCGGCTACGATTGCTGCTATGGCCAGCCGATATCTTCGCTAAGGGGCGTCTATCATTGCCGATCGACGCCTGGCGCATGACAAAAGAGAAGACACTGCACTTGATTGCCATGATCACCGTCATCACCATCGGCAGCGCGGCTATCGGCGGTCTTTGCATGGGTATCGATTATCTGGTCTTCAGCGACAATCGAATGCGTTTTGGATTGCTCACGATCTTTTTCTATTCCGCAGCATTGGAGCACGCTTATCTTGCATGCTACCGCGCACTGCAACCCACCGACCGCTCGGCCAAGAACGCGGCGATAGCGGTACAGATGACTAGGCCTTCTTAGCCTTCTTTGGCCTAGGCCCTATCATAAGAGCAGGGCCATCACTCTTGGGCACGATGGGCGGTGGCCCGAAGAAGCCGGCACTGGGTTGGAAAGCGAAATCGGCATATCTCGCCGGTACTTCCAGCGCGCCTTCAAGCGCGGGCTTCCCGATCGATTGCCAATGCCTGCCCTCCCAATTAACAGGCTCAACAATATCGCCAGTTACCGGATCATACGCTGCCACCTTCTTTGTCGAGATTCGCCGCCAGAGAGCGTGTGCACGTTTAGCGAAGGCAGTCGTCTCAGAATCGTTGAGATCATAGACTGCGAAAAACTCACATCCTGTGCCGGTGAGCACACTCATCTCTGGGTAATCGCTCACTGGCAGTTTGCTGCGATCTAATACCGACATACGAAAGCGAGCCTTCGAATCGCGTGGATCGATATAGCCATTACTTTTGTATCGAAAGCTGAACCATCGTCCCTCATCACGATACTGAAGCGCTAAACGAAAAATGTCACTGGCTTCACCTCGACCTCCAATTAAGCGCTCTGGATCCCTCGATTCGATTTCATCACACCAGGGCCACCGGCAATATATGTCCGGTCGATTGAAATTAGGACCATTGAAAAGCGGTTTATCACGTTGGACGTCGAGCGATGCATGAACCGCCTGAAGAAGATCTTCGTAAATTATGATTGGATGATCGTGAGAGAACTTCGAAGGCGTAGGTGTGCCCGTCTTGTAGTTAGCGAAGAAATACACAAGATCAGGAAATTCTCGTTTTAATAGCGTTGAAAATACGTCGACATCCGTCAGATTTATCTTTGCGTAGCTCCGGAGGCGGCGATGCTTTGCTTCAGGCTCGTTCTTCAAAGCCTGCAACGCCCATTCGAACTTGTCGGAGTGGTTATTCAAATTTTCTAGCACTTGTGCAATAAACGCGCGCCGTGCCTTCCATTGAGATTGGTCGTAGTTCATGGCGTTGCCTATTGGTTCATGTTGTCATTCTGCGGAAATTCTTTAGTGGGCTTACCTATCTTGATCTTAATCAAGAATGGCCGTTTGCAATCGACCATCTTTTTCACGAAGTCATTTATGGTCCGCAGATAATCTTTAAGTGACTGGCCACGCTTGCGCTTGGAAAAATATCCAACACCGGCAGCGTCAATTTCGAGAGACCCGTCACTTATGCCGCGTGCTATGTTGCTGACCAGCTTCTGGATTTGATTGCTATGATCCCCGTCATCACCATTTGCAGCAGCGCTGTCGGCGGTCTTCACATCGATATTGATTATCTGTTCTTAAGCAACAATCGATTGCGTTTTGGACTACTCGCGATCTTTTTCTATTACGCGGCATTAGAACACGCCTATCTCGCATGCCATCGCGTGCTGCAACCCGCCGATCGCGTTGCCGGCCCTGTCCCGCGTGAGTGAGGCTGCTAAGGCGTAGCGCGCAGAGAAGGTCGCGAAACGATTGAGATGCTGAAATCACCCGCCTTCCCTCTATCCTTATAAGAAAACGGTTATCGGGTATTCCGCATTGCTTTGTTTGGAACTGAGCCAAGAAGTAATCGGCTGCCATCTTGTGCAGTTCGTGGCGCAAAGCCGGCATACCGCTTTGGATGAGACATCGCTCCAGCAAGAGCCTGTTTACCGATTTGCCATGTATACTTGCCATCCCGTTTTCGGGATAAAAAGCCACCCGTTAATAGGGTCGTAATGCGCAATCTTGGTTGTATAAAAGTGGGGCCAAAGAGTGCGTATATGTTTTGCAAACACAGCTATCTCTGGATCGTTTAAATCGTAAGAGGTCACAAATTCGCTTTGAGAAGCATCGAACATTTCAAATGGCATATAACTTTGGCTTGGTAATATTTTTATCCAGAACCCACTCCGCTTGACGCACTGTAGGTATGCAAGGATGAAGGCATCCATTCGTCTTGTAGCGCAATGCAAACCAACGCCCAAGCGCGCGATGCTGGCAAGCTAACTCAAAGAAATCATCTGGAAACTCACGCCCACCTATGAGTTTCACTGGATCTTCTGATGCAACCTCTCCAGACCGCGGCAATCGACAGAAGACATCAGGCCGATTGAAATCTGGGCCGTTGTTAGATGGCCGATCCGTTTCAATCTTTAAAGCAGTCAATATCGCTATTTCTAGATCTGAAAATAAGGTGATTGGCACATCATCCTGAAACGTCGATAGCGTGGGAAGTCCTGTTTCGCAGTAAGAGAAACTGTAGATAAGTGTAGGGTATTCTTGATAGAGCAACGCTGAAAATTTTTTGAATATAGCCAATGTCTAATATCGCTTTGTCATTAAGCCGACGAACCTTTGCCTTCGGCTCGTCTTTCAGAGCTGAGGATATTTGTTCAATATTCCTAACCCCTCGCGAGTCTCGCAAGTTAAGAGCAGTATTGATAACTGACGTTTATTCTCACTGAGCTCCATGATGCACTCCTTCCCGCCGTCAGTTTTCTTCACCGATATTCAGTAGGTCGATGTCCAGCTTAATTAGGAAAGGTCGTTTGCAATCAATCATATCTTTGACGAGGTCATCGACCATCTTGTAGTATTCTTCATCCGTTTGGCCTTTAGATCGTTTTAGGAATGGTACCGATGCCGACAGCATCGATATTAAGCTCACCAGTCCAAAGCGCCCTGGCCAAATTTAGGACAAGCCCAGCGAACGTTAAACTCATTAATGCTTGTCGCCGAGAGATAGCGGCGCGGCGCTCGCGCATCTGGCCAAAGCAAAGATCTTGCCGACATATATCGAGAAAGAGTACCTCGACCTCTATGTCGATGCACGCCCCGCCGAGCTGGACAAATTCCACGATCCGATTAGCCCACGCGAATAAGATTGGTATCTGTGAAATCGGGTTGCCTCGGTATCATAGCAGTGGCGGTCGCTGCGGATTCTATCGCCTGCTGCGTTATCGTTTTGTACCATGTTAGTCGGCAGCATCCCCTGGATCGTCATCACGGGTGGCTTAGGCTACTAGAGCATTTTGAATTTTATCACTTCATGTTGTCGAGAGGAAATGGCACCATATGGTCGCAATGGGCCTACGCATTATTTTGATTGCTTGGATCTTTTGGTCTCTTTTTGCGAGGTCGAGGGCCGATCATCAGCGCTGCTCCTTCTTGCACTGATCGCGCGACCCACGTTGGATAGCGTGGAGGATCTTCAAGCGCGTGAGCCAAAGCTTGTTTGCCGATGTACCCACTATCGCCGGGTAAAGCCTCGGTATCGACGACTCGCCGCGTCGAAGGATCGTAGACTGCTACTTTATTTGTCGATAAGCGCCGCCAAAGAGCATTTACACGCTTTGCAAAAGCAGTCGTTTCAGGATCATTCAGATCGTAAAGAGTGAAAAACTCGCTATACTTTGAAAAGGCATCACGACCAGGTATTAGCAGTTCAAATGGCGGGTATAGCTCAGGAGACAGAAAAGCTCGCCGGAGAATATACGGATCACCATCCTTATCGCGATACTTTCTTGGATCGACATAACCTTCGGAAGCGTAATCCATACTGAACCAACGACCAAGCGCGCGATATTGAATAGCTAAGTCAAAGACGCTATCAGGATAATCCCGACCGCCGATTAGTCGTTCTGGGTCACGGCATACCAATTCGTCAGGCCAGGGTAATCTGCAAACGACCTCTGGACGCGGCCGCGAAGCACTCATAGAAGCCTCCACAGCTTCACGTAACGAAGCATGTAAGACAATTGGTTGAGTTTCCGGATATAAGGGCGGGCGGTGACGTCCAGTTTTAAAGTTTAGAAAAAAGTACACAGCTTCAGGAAACTCGACGTGCAATAAGTCCGAGAAAAATTGGACGTCATCCATGCATAGTACAGATTGACTACGAATCCGTCGAACACGGGCAACGGGTTCTGTCTCTAACTGCTTAGCAACAGATTCCAGTGCACGCGACCCTTCAGGCCTATCCTGTAATATGCTTTTAAGCCATTTCAGTTTTGCTTCTTTCAAGGCTATTCCTCCCAGGAATCTTTCAGATCTTTTATCTGCCCCTATTTTGACGAGATTTTCTTTGGGTTGATGTCTAGCTTGATAAGAAATGGTCTTTGGCAGTTGATCATCTCTTTTATAAGGTCGTCGATCATCTTCAGATACTCTTCATCACTTTCGTTTAGTGCTTGCTTCCGTATGGCACCAATACCTGATGCTTCTATGCCTAGATCACCTCGTATAATCGCTCTCCCAAGATTTTCAATGAGACCATCCCATTGAACTGCTTCTCGTAAATTCATCGTGACACCGCCCGCTCCAGGCGTGTAATGCGAAACAAATGCTCCAAATGTGTGACCACCTATCTCAAAAGGCACCCCACTATCAGGATATCGACTCTCTTTAACCTGACGCTGAATTCGCTGAATTTGCGGCTCTTTATAGCCATACAATTCTACCTTAACTTTTCCGCCGCAGGCCTTAATTGCGGCAGCGAGTTTCTTGGCAATCGTTTCTGCTGCTGCTCTTGTCGACAGACTTCCTGGACGACCACCTTGCTCGCTCCCTTGAGAAGTCGCGATTTTCTCGCTTGCTGCGGTCAATGCTTCTGCGAGCTGAGTGCCAGTAAGAGTTTGGGGTGGCTGTAAAGCGATATACGGTTTCTCATCCGGCCTATTGCCGGCCTGCGTCCAATGCTCGGCCGGTGCAAAAACCATCTTGGCGATTGCCTCTTCCATCTCTGCTATTT
>CAYOYT010000086.1:0-8159 GCA_964408245.1 uncultured Dongia sp.
AGATAAGAAAGCGTGCAAGCCAACAACGTTCCGCCGAGGCAATAGCCGATGGCGTTGACGTTCTGCTCTCCCGTATCTCGGCGGATGGCCTCGATCGCGGCGAGGGCGCCTTCTTTCATGTAATCGGCAAAGCTCTTCTGGGCGAGCCGTTCATCCGGATTGACCCAAGAGATGATGTAGACCGACTGCCCTTGATCGACCGCCCATTTGACGAAAGAATTCTGCGGCTTCAGATCGAGGATATAATACTTATTGATCCAGGGTGGGATGATGAGGAGCGGGCGCTTCGCCACTTTTTCGGTGGTTGGCGTGTAGTGGATGAGTTGTAGAAGGTCGTTCTGAAACACCACCTTGCCCGGCTGCACGGCGACATTTCTGCCAATCTCGAAAGCTTCCTCATCGGTCATCGAAATCTTCAGGCGGCCGTTGCCGCGTTCGAGGTCCTCGAGAAGATGCTCGAGGCCCTTCACCAGATTCTCTCCACCGCTCTCAATTGTGGTGCGCAGCACTTCCGGATTGGTCATGACGAAATTGCTGGGTGCCATCGCGTCGACGAATTGGCGCGTGTAGAAATCAACTTTCTTCGCGGTCTTGTCGTCGAGCCCGTCGACTTTACGCACAGTGTTCTGCAGCCAGCGCGCTGTCAGCAGATAGGATTGCTTGATGTAGTCGAAGACTTGGTTGTCGTTCCAGGCTGCGTCCTTGAAACGGCGGTCGTCCTTGGCCGGCTGGATGATGGGCGTCGTTTCCTGGCCCATCATGCGCGCGGCGGTCGACTGCCACAAACTCATGTAATCTTGCCACAACGAGACTTGCGCCTCGATCATCTTGGCCGGATCACCCATCATGCGCGTGGTCATCTCGAGGAAGGCGCGGCCCAGATTGGCGGCATCGGGACCGACAGTGAAATCCTGGGAATGGCGGGCGAGAAAATCCTGAATCAGCCGCTGGGATTGTTCGGCGATGCGAGTCATGGCCTCGGTCATGGCGGTGCCGTCAGTGGGTTGCGACTCAGCCCCACTGTCACCCGTTTTAGGCGCAGAAACGCGATCGACCTTCTCTTGTAGGGGTTGGGACGGGTTGCCGGGGATGTTTTTCGCCATGGTAAAACCCTGAAAATTACAAGAATAACAAATACTTAGGCGCTAGCGCTTTTTACGGCGTATGATCTTGCTTGTTTGTTATAATCGCGCAGTCTAAAAAACCGGAAGTTTTATTTTGCGCCAGTGGTTTGCGTGCTGTGGTTTGCGCGCCTAGAATGAGGGGTGCGGCAGGGTCTTTGTTCCCATGCCCGCGCCGTTGGGAGGATGTGATGGTAGATTTTTCGGATTTGGCCGCCTCGCGCGGTGTCGCCGTTGCCGAGGCCGTGGGTCGTTTCGCCATGACGTCCGGCTCTGCGTTGAAGCCATTCCTGCCGCATTCGCGCCATCAGATGCGTCGCTGGGCCACGGTTGCAGCTTTCATCGCTATTGCCGGCTGTTCCAGCGGCGGCGATACCAAGCGCCCAGCTCAAGATGCGGCGGCCAAAAATGCTGCAAAGGCCAGCGAAGCCAGCGCGACACAATCGGCCTCTTCGGGCGGCGGCAGCGTTCCCGACATCAACACTGTGCCAAAGGCACCGCCGGTCCCGGCCGATCTCGACGCGGGCGTGGAGCCGGGCCTTTCCGCCGACCGCACCAACGCCCAATATACCGATGAATCGCTGATCCCGCCGAGTGAGCCAGTCGCCCGCCCTGTGGCGCCGGTCGCTCAGGCAGCCCCATCGGGCGGGGCGCCAGCCCAGACGGCCGCGATTCCCGGTGGTACGGCGGCACCGCAAGTAGTTGGCGTCAGCCAGCAACCGCTCACCCCGCCGGTCGTCGGCCAGTATCCGGCCCCGCAAATGACGCAAGTCGGTACGGTGACGCAGGGCTATATCGGTACCCCGCAGCCCGGCGCGAGACCCATGGGCGGCGCAATGGCCAGCGCTGGCTATTTCGTGCAGCCAGGAATCGTGCCGCAGCCGACCGCCCCCACAGTCGTTGCGACGCCGGTCATGGTGGATTATTCCTCAGTTGCTGCCGGTGGCACCTATGGCTATGCCTCCTACAATCCGTATCAGCGCAGCAACCCGGCTCAAGGTTATTACCGCTCGCCTTATGGTGCGACGCAGCCGGTCGCCTATGGCGGCGCTGCCTTGCAGCCCGGCGGTTATGCCGCGCCCGGTTATCAGGCCGCCGCTTATCAGGCCCCTGGTTATCAACAAGCATACGCGCCCGTCGCCGTGCCGGCACTCCCAGCCGCCGGTCAGCCCGTGGGCGTCGTGTTCTTTAATAACGGCTCGGCCAAGCTTGGTCGCGACGACCAGCGCGTGGTGAAGCAGATTGCCGAGATGCACCGCTATTACGGCGGCGTCATCCGTATCGTCGGTCATGCCAGCCAGCGTACGAGCAACATGAACCCGTACGCGCAAGATCAGGCGAATTATGCCGTTTCGGTGAAGCGTGCCAATGCCATTGCCCGGGCACTCACGCGTCGCGGTGTACCGGCTGGCTACGTTCAAGTGGCGGCTGCCGGTTCGGCTAACCCGATCGCGCCGGAATCCATGCCGGCGGGTGAGGCGAATAACCGTCGCGTCGAGATTTTCCTCTCAGCCTACTGAGTTCTGAAAAGTCGATCATGACCAATCTTGTAGGCTCGGCGCTGCCGAGGAGCAGCGCCGATGCCTATTGATCGAGAGCAGCCCTTGCGGATCGGTATTGCCGGTCTCGGCACAGTGGGTGTCGGCATCGTCGAGATCTTGCAGCAGAACGCTCACATTCTCGCCAAGCATTGCCCGCGCCCAATCGTCATCACTGCCGTTTCGGCACGCGACCGGTCGAAAGATCGTGGCGTCAACCTTACAGGCGTCGATTGGGTCGAAGATGCGGTGAAGCTCGCCGATCACCCCGCTGTCGATGTCGTCGTCGAGGTCATTGGCGGGTCCGAGGGTAAGGCCAAAGAACTGGTCGAAAAGGCCATCGCCAATAAGAAACATGTGGTGACCGCCAATAAGGCGCTGCTCGCCCATCACGGCACGGCGTTGGCGCTCGCGGCTGAGCGTGCGGGTGTCGGGCTTGCCTATGAAGCGGCGGTTGCCGGCGGCATTCCGGTCATCAAGGCGATGCGCGAGGGCCTTGCCGCCAACCGCATCACGCAGGTTTACGGCATTCTTAATGGCACCTGTAATTATATCCTCACGCAGATGCGCGAGACAGGCCGCGAATTCGCTGACGTCCTCGCCGAGGCGCAGAAGCTCGGTTATGCCGAGGTTGATCCCAGTTTCGATGTCGATGGCATCGATACGGCGCATAAGCTCTCGATTCTTACCTCGGTTGCTTTCGGTGTCGCCGTCAACATCACTGGCGTGCGTATTTCCGGAATCCGCAATGTCTCGGCCGCCGATATCGCCTATGCCGACGAGCTCGGGTATCGCATCAAGCTATTAGGCATCGGGCGGCAAACGCCCAACGGTATCGAACAGCGTGTCCATGCGTGCATGGTACCGACCGCAAGCACCATCGCCAAGGTCGATGGTGTCTATAATGCCGTCGTTACCAGCGGGAACTTCGTCGGCGAAAACATCGCCATCGGCCGCGGCGCCGGTCGCGGGCCAACGGCCTCGGCCGTCGTTGCTGATCTCATGGATCTTGCGCGCGGGTTTATTCTGCCGGCTTTCTCTGCGCCGGCCGAAAGCTTGGAACCAGCAGCCCAGGGGCCTGTTGGACTTCACACCGGATCCTACTATCTGAGGTTGATGGTTATCGATAAGCCGGGCGTTATCGCCGATATCGCCGGGATCATGCGCGACGAAAACGTGTCACTAGAATCTATGATTCAGCGCGGTCGCTCGCCGGGTGATCCGGTGCCGCTGGTGTTTACGACTCACGAAACCACCGAAGCGGCCGTGGGTCGCGTGGTTAAACGGCTTTCCGACATCAAATCGGTGCTGGAACCGGCACATCTTCTGCCGATCGAGACACTGAGCTAAGGAGATGAGCGTTATGGACCGCAACTTGGCCCTTGAGGCCGTTCGCGTCACTGAAGCCGCGGCACTCGCTGCCTCTCGTTTGATGGGGCGGGGTGATGAAAAAGCCGCCGATCAGGCCGCCGTCGATGCCATGCGCCGCGCGCTCAATGATCTGCCCATCGATGGCACGGTCGTGATCGGTGAGGGCGAGCGCGACGAGGCGCCGATGCTTTATATCGGCGAGAAAGTCGGCGCCGGCGGCCCGAAGATCGATATCGCCCTCGATCCGCTGGAAGGAACCACGATCACCGCCAAAGGCGGTACCAATGCGCTGGCCGTCATTGCTATGGCGGAAGCGGGCGGCTTTCTAAACGCGCCAGACACATATATGGAAAAAATCAGCGTGGGCCCGGGCTTGCCCGATGGCCTGGTCGATCTCGATGCATCGCCCGCTGAAAATTTGAAAGCACTGGCGCAAGCCAAGAAGATGGAAATCAGCGACATCGTCGTCTGTATTCTTGACCGACCGCGTCATGCCGATCTCATCGCCAAGGTGCGCGCGACGGGTGCTCGCATCATGCTGATCTCGGACGGCGATGTTGCTGGGGTGATCGCGACCGCCAAGCCCGGAACCGGCGTCGACATCTATATGGGCCAAGGTGGTGCGCCAGAAGGTGTGCTGGCTGCGGCTGCCTTGCGCTGTATCGGCGGTCAGATGCAGGGTCGGCTGGTCTTCCGAAACGAGGACGAAAAGACCCGCGCCGCGCGGTGGGGGGTGAAAGACCTCAACCGCAAATATAACCTCATGGATCTGGCGAAAGGCGACGTGATGTTCGCGGCGACCGGCGTCACCGACGGCCCGATGCTCAAAGGTGTCCGTCGCGGCAGCATCTGGGCCACCACGCAATCCATGGTGATGCGCTCCAAATCCGGCACCGTGCGCCTCATCGAAGCTCAGCACAACTGGACCATCAAAAAGCCGCAAGGCGTCTGATGTGTCGTGTGCGATAGCGACAACGCGCACCCCTCAACCCAACCCTCTCCCCTCACGGGAGAGGGGTTGCTGTGAGGGGGCCTTCTCCCTTCAATGACAACCGATGCCTTCTTCGGTGTCGTGCGCTCCGCCTGCGGGCGGCTCTGGCGGCAACGACCCTGTGATGATCGCCTAGGCCTTGCCATCGCTCAGCGCGAAGGCGTGCCTGAGCTGATCGGCCAGCTCCTCGCCGCGCGCGGTCAGACGATCGAGAGTGCGACCAGCTATCTCACGCCGCGCCTGCGCGATCAGATGCCGGACCCGTCGCTCTTTCGCGACATGGACAAAGCCGCGATCCGCATCGCCGATGCCATCGCAACCGGTGAGCAGATCGCGATCTTCGGCGATTATGATGTAGACGGTGCTACGTCATCGGCGCTGCTGATGCGCTTCCTCGCCCATGTTCAAGCGAAAGAACCGATCCTCTATGTGCCGGATCGCTTGGCTGAAGGCTACGGTCCCAATGCACCTGCCATGCGCAAGCTCAGCGAAGCGGGCGCCAAGCTTGTCATCACCGTGGATTGCGGCATCACCGCCTTCGATCCCTTGGCGGTGGCGAAGGACGCTGGGCTCGATGTCGTCGTGGTGGATCATCACGTGGCTGAACCGCGCTTGCCCGTTGCTCATGCCGTGGTCAATCCCAACCGCCTCGATGAGGCGCCGGGTTATGGCCAATTGGCGGCCGTCGGTGTTGCTTACCTCGTTGTCGTCGCCACCAACCGCGTGTTGCGCAGCCGCGGCTATTACAATGCCGCGCGCCCGGAACCCGATCTCATGCAATGGCTCGACATTGTAGCGTTGGGCACGGTGGCCGATGTCGTGCCGCTGACCGGCATCAACCGCGCGCTGGTGGCGCAAGGCTTGAAGGTGATGGCCGGTCGGCAGAATATCGGGCTCGTGGCGCTCTCGGATGTGGCCCGCATCAATGAACGGCCCAGCGCCTATCACGCTGGCTTCCTGCTGGGTCCCCGCGTCAATGCCGGCGGTCGGGTGGGGCGTTCCGATCTCGGCGCGCGGCTGCTGTCCAGTAACGATGCCAATTTCGCGCGCGCGGTGGCGGCAGAGCTCGACTCGCTCAACACCGAACGCCGCGATATCGAGACCCGCGTGCTCGATGCCGCCATTATGGCGGCGGAAGCGCACGCTGCCGACAGCCCCTATCTGATCTTCGCTTGTGGCGAGGGCTGGCATCCCGGCGTCATCGGCATTGTCGCCGGTCGGCTCAAGGAACGCTATCAGCGTCCGGCCTGTGTGGTTGCGGTCGAGAACGGCCTCGGCAAAGGCTCCGGTCGGTCGGTTGGTTCTCTACATTTGGGCAACGCCATCATCGCCGCACGTGAGGCCGGTATCCTCTCCAAAGGTGGCGGCCATGCTATGGCGGCGGGATTCGAAGTGCCGCAGGAACGGCTGCCGGACCTCCAAGCCTTTCTACAACAGCGTTTCGATAGGGACATGAAGGGCGAAAAGCTGATGCCCGTGCTCGACATCGATGCGGCGTTGCAGCCCCGTGCCGCGACGCCCGATTTCATCACCCTGCTGGAACGCATGGGACCCTTCGGTGCCGGCAATGCAGAACCGCGCTTCGTCTTTCCCAATGTCCGTCTCGCCTTCGCCGATGTCGTGGGCGGTGCGCATCTTCGCTTGCAACTCGAAGGCGCCGACGGCGCGCGCTTGAAAGCCATCGCCTTTCGCTGCCTCGACACCGATCTAGGATCCCGCCTCACCACCGCCCGCGGCATGCGTCTCCACATCGCCGGGCATCTGCGCCGCGATACCTGGCAAGGCCGCGACAACGTCCAGCTCATTGTGGAGGATGCGGCGTTGGTGAGTTAAGTTTTCGCAAAATATAGGAAAATAGGCACAGAACAAATTGACAACATCTACCTGCGTATTTATGCTGAAACTATAATATGCAGGAGAATGAAAATGGCTCGTGACAATGATCAGATCGTCCGTCGGCTCGCCGCGCCCGGACAAAAATCCCTACTAGGCTCTCCGCAGAACAAGAGCTTTCAGTTCGCTTCCCCAGAGCATGAACGCATTTGGCAGCAACAGGCCTATCGCCAATCTGTCCACCCAGATCGTTGGCAAGGCCAGCCACCTGTCGACTCGCAAACGCAATCGCTGCTCGACGACATGCCGCATCTGGGTAGCGGTCAATTCTTTCGGGGGCCCGACGGCAAACATCGCCGGGTTACGATGGAGATGCGCGAAGACAGGGATGTTCAATCCATCCGCCGAAACGCGTTCAATGAATTTGCGCAGTCAGGCGTCACCTGGGCGGAGTGGGGCAGTATCCGAATGACAAACCGCAGCCGGGGGAGGAAGCAGCATTGGCTTTGATGCGGTCCAAACGGACTGCCCCAAGTGATCGTTCAGCCGAGAGTGCATCCAACAAAACGCGCGACATGGACGCGCAAGCAAAAGACAAGCCCGATCTCACAAAAGTGGCGGGTGATCTCGATCTCGATTTAGCGACCGATGCCCTACCATCGGGCATCAAATCGAACGATCAAAGTAAATCAGT
Source organism: uncultured Dongia sp. (assembly GCA_964408245.1). GTDB lineage: Bacteria > Pseudomonadota > Alphaproteobacteria > Dongiales > Dongiaceae > Dongia. The sequence goes on from CAYOYT010000086.1 coordinate 7,549, forward strand.
TCTAGTCGCCTCAAACGACCGCGCTGTGAGCGGATTGCCGAAGGAAGTTAAGGAAACGCAACCGTTTCTCGCTCCATCCAACAACTCCGAGTCAGCGCCGAGCTTTCAATGAGAACTTGGTTGGGCGAGCAGCAAATGACAATTATCACTCTGCTGCCAACGACAACACTGTTAGTGCTACGGCGCCAGTCACTGGCGCACGAGGGCAAGGTCAGCAGATACAAAAATCTTCAGGTATGGCGTCCGGTACCACCGGCAAAGCAACCTCCATTGATGAGGAATTGCAAACCGCCGATCGACTTTTCAACTGGTCGCGAAAAGGTCAGCCGGAACCTGCACCGAAAGAATACGCCCTCCACGTCGCTAGTGAAGAAGGCCGCTTCACGTATCTCGAGGGAATGAAAGACGAATGGTCACGCCTTCTTGAGAAAGACCCCGAGAAAGTCTTTCAGTCTATGGCCGGTGAAGTCGAAAAGCTCTCAAACGCTGCACAGCAAGATTTTCTGACGGGTCACCATCGTGTAGCGACAGCGGCTGAAATAGCAGAGATGGAAGATGCAATCGCCAAGATGGTTTTTGCACCGGCCGAGCATTGGACGCAGGCCGGCAAT
>CAYOYT010000087.1:0-4088 GCA_964408245.1 uncultured Dongia sp.
CTTCATTCCTTTTGGGCAGGGCGCTCAAAACCCCTATGCGGCGATGCTCGCACTTGCCGATAGTTTCGTAGTGTCGGTCGACAGCGCCTCAATGGTAGCCGAGGCAGCAACGCGCCAGAAACCGATCTATCTGTTCCACCTCCCCAAGATTCCGCCCAAGATAAAACCAGGCCTCAAATCAGCGATTTCACGAAACTGGCGTTTGCGGCGCAAGGTTCGCCAGGATGCCGATCTTCCGGCCGATCCCTTGGATAAACTTTATGATTTCTGGACGCGCCGCGGAAAGGCGCGGCCACGTCGTGATATCGATCAACTGGAGACGCGCCTGATCGAGCTCGGGGTAGCTCGGCCCCTGGGTGAGTCTAGGAGTTTCACAAAAGGCGAGGCAATACAGGCCTTTGACGCGCTGTACGCAGAGCAGCAATCCGTTCTGGAACGCACACAAACCTTATGGCGCAACGTCAAACTTGATAATTAGGCTTTATTTCCTATATGCATCAGAGCAGAAACTTGAGGCGTTCGCGACGCACGTGATATGACGCCGGGATAAAGATTTAATTGGGAATTCCGATAGATGCTGGTCTGGATCGATGCCGTCCAATGCGGGCGGGTTCCGAAAATTTTTGGCCTGACGCTCGTTGAGCGTCATCTGCAGGCGCTAAAGCGTTGCCTACCCAAACCCACCCGTATCGTCGTCGATCTGGGTGCCGAAGGGGAAAAGCCGCGGATCGATTCCAGCCTGGATGCGGCCTTCGCTATCGAATGGCGTCAGGCACCGGGCGACTTTGCCACCCGCGTAAAACGCTTTGTGGCCGAAGCAGCGGGGCAACCAGTCATTCTCTTGGATGGCGCCACCCTGCTCGACGCACGACTGCATGCATCCCTGACAGCCCTCACCGACTCCGTCGCCGTTGTCGCACCAAAGAAAGACGAGCGGGTCGCCATGCTCCGGATCGAACCGGACCATCTGACAGGATTTTCTGTCGACGCGGCTGATCTTCCGTCGCTGGCCGAGAGGCTTCTGGCAGTTGGCACAGTCCGCGCTTATCGGCAGGACGAGTTTAACGGCTTCATCCGCAAGCTGCGGCGCACAATCCCCTATTACATGTTCCGGATCGAAGCTAACGAGAAAGCGGCCAAGGTCGAGAAGTTCATGTTTTGGTCGAATTACAAGGGTTCGACAGATTTCTTCACCCGCTATATCTATCCCCCCTTCGTCTGGATCTCCGTAGGTCCGCTAGCGCGGGCGAGGGTTCATCCTAACACAGTCACCATTTTCAGTATTGTTCTGGCACTGGGTGCCATCCCCGTCTGGGCGATCGGCGAGACCTGGTCATTCTGGACTGGCTTTGTCATGGCCTATGGCATGAGCGTGCTCGATTCGGTCGACGGCAAACTTGCACGGCTGACCTTCACAGATTCACGCCTGGGAAACTTCCTCGATCACGGGTTGGATATGGTGCATCCGCCCTTTTGGTACTTGTCATGGGCATACGGGATTGGACTCTCGATAATGGGCTGGGATTCCGTTCTCGGTACCGCAACGATCCTGGTAATGACGTTTTACGTAATCGATCGCGTGATCCTCAAAGTTTACCCGAGCTTCTTCCAACGTGCTTTCCATACTCATTCAAAGCTCGATGGACGCATGCGTACTTTCATTGCCCGACGCAATATTACCCTACCGATGTTTATCGTCGGCTATGTGCTGGGGTACGCAGTCGAGGCTTTTTATCTGATCGTCGCTTGGCAGATTCTGACGGCTACCTATCATGGCGTTCGGACTTTCTGGATTCTGGTCATCGAGCGCGCACATCTTAAGAATGGGCGGCCAACCGATGTGGCCGCAGCTCTTAATCATGTCGACTGAAAACACGGTGCCGAGAGAGAGAGAGAGAGAGAGAGACCATAAAGGGCAGCACCACTGAATATTTCGACGATCAGTACTTTTCGTCTTGAACAGCAGCGCTGATTTCCTTCGCGTACCAGATTTGCTGCAGACGATTAAGCTGCCTCGGCTCGAAGGCCTTGAACGGTAGCTCAGCAATGAAGTTAATGTATCGGCGAGGAACATCTGTAATGCCACGTGGGCTTACGCCGTGAACTGCCTTGGCCGAGTTAACGAAGCAGGTGTAGGAATTCGCTGCATAAGTCACGGTCTTGGCCAATTCGACGTCACGATCCATGGATCGGTGTTTGACAAACCGAGGCTCGCGGCGCCAGCGATAGATGTCGAAATCACCGCCACCCACCTCGTCACGATTGTCGCGGAAGTAGAAAAGTGCGGAGAAAATCTTATCACATAGATCGACATGCGGCGTCTTCACGCTCGTAACTTGCCGCACCGGCGTGTTCATGACGAACTGACAATCGAGACGGATGTCGGCATCGCCACCAAAGCCACGCGGCACGACCCGCCAATCTTCGAAGCGGCGACCAACCTTCTCTTCAAGATTGGGAAACTCTGCTCGCATATGCTTGCCAAATAGACGAGTCACGTGCCGCCAGTAATCGCTCGATGTATGATATTCAAAGAATTCGCGCCACAGTGAGGAGAAGCGGCGGTCGCTCAAAACCTGCTTGACCGTCAAGCGGACCGCAATATTGCTTCCAGTCTCGATACGACCGTTAAGAATAGTATCGAGTCCGGGAAATTCTGCCTCCAACTGCTGGTAAAGATCTGCAGCTACAGCATTCCGGCGGATGTAATGCACGTAGGGTTCTGTGACTACATCCTCCGGCCGCACATCTTCCAGCATGTGCGGTGCGTGTTGTTCGACTGTGGCTGCAAACATCGACTTGGTCTCCACTCCCTATTTTAGGCCGCCAACTTGCGGCACAGTTCGAGAGCATCGTGTCGTACATGATTGAGCGCCATTTCACGCTCAACCGTCTCCACGTCGACAATGCCCTTTTCTAGCATTTCGGTGAGTAAGCTGAAGAAAAGACGCTCCTGTTTAGGGTCTGGATGCGGCTGGTAGAATCCGTCTTTCACTGCCCTCGGTCGTGACACGCCAATGCCGCGCTTAATCGCCTTAACCAGATTACCGGCAAACGACTTTTTTGGCTTCTCGCGGATAGAGAAATCGATCGGCAGACCAGTTTTCCACGGCTGTGTACGTCGATACGTCGTATGCAAAATCTTTGTAACAGGCGTTAGATGATCAAAGTCATTCCATTCCGGCTCTAGAATGCCGACAGCTGAGTCGAGTTCGTATTCAAGCTTGATCCACTTCAGATAATCCTTTTTGAATTCGAACAATTCACCGAAGGTTTTTTCGGCATCCCAATGCATCAGGCGGGCATTCTCCAACAGCATGACGCTCGACGCCCGATAAGGCGCCATTTCTTTCAGTCCAGGCCGCATACAGCACATTAGGGCTGCATCCCTCATGTCCCGTGTGAACAGTTCCATGATGTCGGCTACGGCAAAACAATCCGGGTCGATCACGATCGCACGGCCCTTATAGCCCATGTCCTTGGGAGGCGTGAAACGCACCGGCGTGAATGATTGCAGGTCAGCATCGGTCCAGACACGATGCTCAAGCCCACGCAGAAACTTTTGCCCAACTCGATTGTGGAGCCAGGGATAGCTTTTAAAATGCATAATCTGAACGTCGAACGCCTCGGGCGATTTACTGTTCCGCTTTGCCGCATAGCCAGCGAACAAAGCACCCAGATATTGTTCGTCGTTGGACTGGATGAAGAGCTTGTACTGCACCAAATATCCCCAAGTTGGTGGCCTCACACGGGCCCGTCCTGACCCCAGCGCAGATGATAGTCCGCTACCCCTTTCCCGGCAACCGAACCGCTTGAAAATGCGCCGATTTGCCGCAAAGCGGCAATGATTATTCCTGTTTGCCGCACTCTACTCCGATTGACACCCCCTGGGAGATGTATCACAACCGCAAGTGCGGCCATAGCCGCCGGTAAGTCATTCTAAAGGCACGACCCTTGGCCGAGACCCGAGAGCTCCATAATACTCTGGACCCGAAGCAGACTCCCTCTGCTTTGACCAATGCGTTTCGGATAATTCAGAAATACGGATTATGGCGCCAGGTGCCTGTCATGATCGGCGTTATGGTCAC
>CAYOYT010000087.1:4098-8154 GCA_964408245.1 uncultured Dongia sp.
TCACAAGCCTCTTGGAAGGCCTTGCCGTTGCCAGTCTCTTTCCAATTCTCTCGGTCGTCTCAGGCGATTCCTCGGAAAAGCCCAACAATGTAAGACGGCTCATCCTGGCGGCACTCGACCTCCTTCACATTCCTCCGACTCTTGGTGCACTCGTCCTGTTACTGGCCGTAATCGCCGTCTTAAACGCAATCATCTCGCTTAATGTCAGCCGTTATGTCGGCTTCCTCGTGGCGGAAATCGCAACCGAAATGCGCTCGCGGATGATCGATGCCATGTTAGCAGCGCGGTGGTCCTATTATACAGTTAATCCGATCGGCCGCTTTGCCGGTGCTATCACGACGGAAGCCAATTGGGGTGCGGCAATCTATCGAACCTCGCTCAATCTCATTATCGCTACCATCCAGGCATTCGTGTTTGCCGTTATCGCATTTGCATTCGACTGGAAGATCGCCGTGGTAGGGTCACTGATGGCGGTGGTGGTCGGCGTTACCATGCGCGTCTTAATCCGGCGCTCTCGCGCCTTTGGGCGCCGTATGTTGATGACAAGTCGCACCATCGTGACCGACCTTAACGACGTTGTCGTAAGCTTCAAACCCATGAAAGCGATGCACCGTCATGAAGCGCTGATTCAAGAGCTGCATCACGAAACCAAATCGTTGCGCCAATCCTTACGCGAACTGGTTCTGTTGGAGCAGCTGGCTGGGCAATTGCCAGATTTGCTCATCATAATTATGCTTACCAGCATCGCATACGTTGCCGTGAGCTTCCTGCATCTCGACCTTGCAAGCATATTGGTCTCGGGCTTTCTTATCCTGAGCCTTACGCGATCGGTGGCGAAGGTTCATCGCTCCGCCCGTGAATCGGCCTATGCAGAAGTCGGTTATTGGTCGTTCATGGACACCCTGCGCGAAACCGAGGCAGCTGCCGAATCCTTTCACGGTCAGGCCATACCCAGCTTCAAAAACTCGTGCCGGCTTGAAAACGTGACTTTCTCCTATGGCCGTGCCCCAGTACTACGCAACGTCTCCATCGAATTAGTGGCCGGTAGTATCACGACGCTGGTCGGTGAATCTGGTTCGGGCAAAACAACAATTGCCGATCTCATTCTTGGCCTGTTCGAACCGGAACAAGGTCAGGTCACTCTCGATGACATTCCCATGCATAAGATCGATATCGGTCGTTGGCGTAGTCAGGTTGGTTACGTTCCGCAGGAAATCCTGCTGTTCAACGACACCATTCTAGCAAACGTCACGCTCGGCGATCCGAGCATTACCGAGGCTGACGCGATCAGGGCGCTGGAAATGGCCGGCGCCATGCGCTTTGTGGCGGAACTGCCGAGCGGCCTTTTCACGACTGTTGGTGATCGCGGCGTCTTGCTTTCAGGTGGTCAGCGCCAGCGTATTGCTCTGGCCCGCGCCTTGGTGATCGAGCCAGCGCTTCTGATCCTTGATGAGGCGACAAGTGCGCTAGACCCAGAAACCGAGGCCGAAATATGCGCCGCGGTGGGTCGTCAGCGCGGTCGCGTGACGGTATTGGCGATCACACATCAGCCTGCTTGGGTAGACCTGGCCGATAGGGTCTATCGCATCGATCAAGGCAATGTACTGGAAGACAATGCTGAGGGAATAACCAATCATCCGGCATCATCCACTTACTCCGCCGGAATAGCGGACATTGTTACTTTCCCTTCTCGAATTTCATAAACGCGGTCGGCTGCACGCACCCATAATGCCTGATGCGTGATAGCCAGGATCGTGCGCTTTCCGGTCAAGGCACGCGCTGCTCGGCTTATTTCCTTCGCCGTCTTCTTGTCGAGTGCGCTCGTTGCCTCATCAAGGATCAGCAGCTTGGGATCTCCGATCAGGGCGCGAGCAATCGCCAGTCTCTGACGTTGCCCCCCCGATAATAGAGTGCCACGCACTCCGATGGTGAACTCCATTACACCAGGCAGTTTCGAAACGAAGCTCCAAGCGTCAGCCGCCTTTAACGCCGCCTCTACCTGACCCGGTGAGATCGCTGGATCGCCCAGAGTAATATTGTTGATGATGGTATCGTTGAAGAGGATGCTATCTTGGGGAATATAGCCAAGCTGCCGCCGCCAGCCTGCCATGTCGATCTCGCTGATCGGTACGCCGCCAATCTCGATGACGCCGTCCGATGGTTGATGCAGGCCAGCTACCAGATCTGCGACAGTCGTCTTGCCAGCGCCCGAGGGCCCGATAAAGGTCGTAAGTTGACCGGCCATCAGCGTGGCGCTCGCATCCGCGATAACACGCTTGCCTGGATAGGCGAACTCAACATTCTTAAATTCGATCGTCGCTGGAAGATGCGGCAACTTACCAGACGGCAGAATTTCATGGTTTTCTCGAACTTCCTCGAGCAATCTTTGCAATTGCCAAAAAGACGGCCGCTCCAAAGCCACACGCTGGTAGCTGGAGCGCACGCGTCCAATGGAATCGGCGATGCGTTTGAGTAGCAAGGTCGATCCAAGCATGACTCGAAGATCCATACCCAGTATGGAATGCCCGATATAAAGACCGGCGAGAATCAGAATTGTAAACAGCGGTTCTTGTATCGCGCGCATCGCGCTGGTGCTGTAAGTTTCGGCCTGCGTGGCACGGCGCAGGCGATCAACGTGAACCGCGAAGGTATGCCCAATGAAATTGTGCCGGTTCATAGCCTTCAACGCCTTCACGTTGGTGAGAGCGTCGGTAACTGAGTGCAGTAGCGCAAGATTGTGCCGCGATTTTCCTCTGCCCGCCTTCTTCGCCATGCGAATGTAGCGACCCACACCGAGCCACAGCACGGCGACGACGGTGACCGCGCCCAGGAAAAACGGCCAGGAAACAAAAAGAGCCATTCCCATCAGCACGAGCGTTTGAGCCAGACCTGAGACGCACAGCGCCGATGCCTTAAAAGCGAGCGCCGCGCGGTCAGCATCCGAATTGACCGCCGCTGTGTATCGAGCTACTGGCTGCGCAACAAAATAGCTCCATTTGGCATGAACCAAAGCATCGATCAGCTGAAGCCGGACATTGATTCCGAAATTAGCAACAGTTCTGCCAACAAAAACGGCTCCGGCAGTGCCAAAGATAAATGATAGAGCGGCAGCACCGACGATGATCAGCAGAAGAGTTTCGATCGTTAGTGGCAGATTTAGCTCGGTGAGGAACCAGCGAATATAATCATCAATGACGTGCGATTTCATGTGGGTTTCGCCGCCAATAAGGCCGATGACCGGCCAGAGCGTCGCAATGCCCACGACCTCAACCACGCCCGATACAAGCAGCGCGAACAGAATTAGCAGCTGCTGGCGCCAGCCAGTATAAAAAAAGATTTTGAATGCGTCTCGCACAGATTAGCTCGTTGCCGCCTTAATCGCTGTAGCCAGAACGTCCCGGGCACGGCTTTTACCGCCTTCATCAAAGCGTTTTGCCCAGGTGCGATCAATATGGGTAATCCTTGCCGAAACACTTGGCAACTCAAGTATTTGCGCGGCCGCCAGCCGATGCGTACCGCGGCGCACGTGGACGATTTCACCATCCGCCGCGATGCCGATACAGATCTCGTCATCGCCGCTGTAGCGATAGCCATGACGCTCCATTGAACGGAAGAGATCCAAGTAAGTTCGGCAGTAAGCATCGACTTCGGCATCGGAATCAAACACACGACCACGACCTTCAACTGGACGACCCGCTGCGGCGCTGGCTTTAAGCCATTGATAAAGTCTGGTTTTCTGAAAATCATCACCAAACCGGGCGATATCAGCCATATCTGCGTAGGTGTAAAGATTTTCGATAGCCTGGGATGGCAGATTACCAAGTCCCGTCACAAGGAAACGGCCCTTAATCGACGCCACAGCCTCCGCGGCAAGTTTACGTCGAATCTGCATTGGTGAGACCACAACCTGCAAAATCGGTCCAAGAGCTGATTCCGCGATCTCGGTCAATTGCCAGGCCGAATTATTGATAGACGGCCAGATGCCAATGGAAAATGACGATAGTCCGCGCCGGATCCTTTCCCTAAATTTGCCCATACCGTCTCAGTATCCCCAGA
>CAYOYT010000088.1:0-8144 GCA_964408245.1 uncultured Dongia sp.
CAGCCCATACCAGCTTCGAGCGGTGAATGGTCCGGGGTGATATCTGAGGACCAGGCGCGATAGAATTTTTCGAGACGCAAGCTCTCAATAGCGCGATAGCCGGCATTGGCGATGCCGTGCTTGGCACCCGCTGCCCATAGCGCATCATACACTGCCACCATAGACTCGACCGGAATGTGCAATTCCCAACCAAGCTCGCCGACATAAGTGACTCGCAACGCCCGTACCATTGCCCCCGCAATCGCAATCTCCTGTGCCGTGCCGAAAGGGAACGCGGCATTCGATATATCCTGCGGCGTCACCGCGGCCAGCACGTCACGCGCTTTCGGCCCCATCAGCGACAGCACACCATAGGCTGACGTGACATCGATCAAGCGTGCGTCCAGCTCATCTGGAATATGCGATGCGATCCAGTGGAAATCGTGGGCGGCATAACCTGTACCAGTGACGATGTAATAGGCATCCTCCGCCACGCGCGTGACGGTGAGATCGCATTCAATACCACCGCGCTGATTAAGCATCTGGGTATAGATAATGGTGCCCGGCTTCTTCGCCACATCGTTGCTGGCGATCCACGTCAAAGCCGCCTCGGCATCACGCCCAACCAGCATGAATTTGGCAAACGATGTCTGATCCATCAGCACCACGCGTTCGCGTGCCGCCTTGTGCTCATTGCCGACATGCTCGAACCAATTTTGCCGCTCGTAAGAATAGATGTCCTTTTGCTCGACGCCTTTGGGCGCGAACCAATTCGGCCGCTCCCAACCAAGTTTCCAACCGAAAACAGCCCCTTGCTCCTTGAGTTTGGCATAGAGCGGTGACACGCGGACCGGCCGCACACTCTCCAGCTCTTCATGCGGCCAGGCCATCGAATAATGGTGCGCATAGGCTTCGAGCGTACGAGTTAGTACCCAGTTCTTGTCACGATGCACCTGGCCGAAGCGGCGGATGTCGACCGGCCACAGATCCATCGGCGGTTCGCCGCCGGCGACCCATTCCGCCAATGCTCGGCCGGCACCACCGCCTGAAGCGATACCGAAAGCATTGAAACCAGCGCCGACGAAAAAATTCTTCACTTCCGGTGCTTCGCCAAGGATGAAATTTCCATCCGGTGTGAAGCTCTCTGGTCCGTTGATCATCTGCTTGACACCAGCCTTCTCCAGCGCTGGCACCCGCGCCAAGGCCTGCTCCATCAATTGCCCGAAATGATCCCAATCATTCTCCAGCAATTGGAAAGCAAAATTGCCTGGCAGCGCAAAACGATCTTGCCCTGGCAGCCAGGGGATCGGGTTATGCTCATAGCCGCCCATCACCAACCCGCCGACTTCTTCCTTGAAGTAAATGAGGCGGTCGGGATCGCGCAATGTGGGGAGGTTTTTTGGCACCCCCGCCATCGCTTCTGTGACGACATATTGATGCTGCACCGATTGCAGGGGCACGTTGACGTCCGCAAGCGCGCCAATCTCGCGCGCCCACTGGCCACCGCAATTGACGACGACATCGGTTGCAATGCGACCCTTATCGGTCACGACGGCAACCACACGGCCCTTTTTCACCTCGATCCCGGTAACAGCGGTCTCTTCGATGATCTTAACACCACCTTGTCGCGCACCCTTGGCCAGCGATTGCGAGATATCTGCTGGATTTGCCTGACCGTCCGTCGGCAGAAATGCCGCACCAACCAAGTCGCTGATATCCATCAGCGGCCAAAGGTCCTGAGCTTCTTTCGGACTCAGCAAATGCATCTCAAGACCGAAGGAATGGGCGGTGGTCGCCTGCCGCTTGATCTCCGTCATACGCGACTTATTGCAGGCGAGACGCAGCCCGCCATTCATCTTCCAGCCGGTAGCAAGGCCCGTCTCGGCTTCGAGCTTGTTGTAGAGTTCGACTGAGTATTTGAGGAGTTGCGTGATGTTGGCTGAGGTACGCAGCTGACCGACGAGACCAGCCGCATGCCAAGTCGACCCGCTAGTGAGCTTGTGACGCTCGATTAAGATCACATCTTTCCAGCCCAGCTTGGCAAGATGATAGGCTGTCGAGCAGCCGATAATGCCGCCGCCGATGATGACGGCGCGGGCCGAATTAGGGAAATCACTCATGGGTCACTCCTCACATATTCCGGAAGTCACCGAGCGCGCGCTCAAAGCGCGCCAGATTCTCGGCGGTATAGGCGACATAGTCGAAATCTAATGTCGAATGAATTTCGGAGATCATGCTCCACATTGTCTCTCGCAGAAGCGACGCACATTTCATGGCATGATAGCGGCGCAGCAGCCCGGCATCCGCTTTACGCTCGAAATAAGCTTCGATGAGGTGCATCTCATCGGCTTCGGTGACTTCGTTATTCGAACACAGATTGGCAAGATCGAAGAGCGGTGAGTTGAAACCGGCATAATCCCAATCAATCAGCCATAACCGATCACCGCCATCGATGAAATTGGTCGGCAGCAGATCGTTATGGCCATAGACGATATCGACAGTGCCAACGCTTGCTTCCAATTCACTGGCGATGTCGAGGAGGCGCGGCAAGGCTGTCAGATGCCGGCTATTGCCAGCGCGCAGAGAATGCCCGTAATCACGCAGAACGTGGAAGACCCAGAAAATAAGAGCCGGCCCCGTGATATGCAGCGGCATCTCCCGATGGCATTTGCGGATGAGCGGCAGGATGCGGGTCAGCATCTCGGGTCGACGCACGTCTTCAGCCGCGAGCGTCTTCCCATCGACGAATTCGAAGACGAGCGCGCCAGCTGCCGCATGCACGACCTTCGGCGATAATCCGCAGGCGGCAGCAGCCTGACTTGCCGATAATTCGTTGAAGCGCATTACCCCATGCACGGGGATATCATCACCGATGCGCACGAAATATTGGCGTCCGGCATCTACAACCCTGAAATTGGCGTTGGTGATGCCACCCTTGATGATCTCGGGCTGCACCGCTCCCGACCAGCAGGCCAGAGCCTCAACCCGCGCCATTGCCTCCCGCATTGACTGCCTCACGCTTTCATCTTTTGCCCATCATTCGCCACCGATCCCATCAAAAGTCAACAAGGAAGACACAAGTCGTGTTGATTCAATGTTGTTATTGATGGCCGGATTGAGCTTCCTGTCTGTTGCCTCGTATAATAGAGATAGTTGTAAGCCTCTGAAAAGCTTCAGCTCCTTGATATTTGTTCACTTCTGTCAAAGCAACTTTCAAACAAGCTCTCGGAAGGCTCGGGTCATCTCATGGCGAGCTAACCAGCGGCGATAATTGTCAATCGCAGAAACGCAACCCGACGGCCTTGGTCGAGAGATCCTGCTTGCGGGGCGAAGTTAATCTCGCTTGGGAAGCTCGACGAGGCGACATATCTTTTGATCTGCTGACGAGATGAGAATCGCTTCAGCGTCACGCGGGATTTGACGGGAGCAGCTTGCACCGCGACACCAAAGCTAAAGCGCCGCGACGTAAGTCGTGGGTTCCCCTTTTGCGAAAGGAACACCCGATATGAAACAGCATCAAGAAATCCGCTTCCTGACTAGTTCGCCTTGTTCCAGCGGAACCGATTGTTGAATCTATCGTTCAACGCGCACGAAGCATTTGCTTCATTCTGCTGTCATCGATCCGGCTTATTAAGAATCGCCACGAGCCGGAGAGGAGGATTACAAGTGTCTAGCATTTCCATCGGCCGCGCTGCGGCTAACGAAAATATTCCTGCATTTGCTATCGAGATTGCCGGCATCTCAGCTGGCTTGGCGCTGCGCGAACGCGGCGGCTACAGCTTCTTCGCAGCCGATCCGCGCTTCCGGACGCTCGATGGCAGCCGCTTCCGCCGCTTGGCGCAAGTCGAAGAAGCCGCCCGCAATCTCGCGAGGGCGACCGGCGTCTAATTCTCATAACAACCTGACTATCAGCAACAGCACGAGCCAATCTTGGCTCGTGTTTTTCCTTTAATACATTAATATAATTCGCAATTATCTTGCGGGTCATCTCAGCACGGTTTTGCTGCTTGACCGCGCGACGTATACCTAACTAAATTAGTAGAGTTAAATATTCAACGACGATCATAAGAGCCTACTTTGGAAAAGACCCGTCGGTTACCACCGTTGAACTCTTTGCGTGCCTTCGCTGCGGTGGCCGAACGACTGAGCTTTGCTGCAGCGGCGGAAGATCTCCATGTAACCCCGTCAGCGGTTAGCCTGCAGATCCGGCAGCTGGAGGATCATCTCGGTCTGCCGGTTTTCACGCGCACAAGCCGCGGTCTGCAGCTAACGACTGAAGGCAAAGCGATACTGCCCGGAATCCTAGAGGGCTTCGATCAATTGCGCATGGCCCTATCGTTGCTCGGGCCCAAGACTGACGCAAATGTTCTGACTCTTTCGGTCGCCCCCTCTTTCGCATCGAAATGGCTGTCGCCACGCCTTGATGATTTTGCCCGAGCACACCCGCAGATTGACGTCCGCATCCTTGCCACGGATCAGCTGGTGGATTTTGCCGTCGATGATGTTGATGTTGCTATTCGCTACGGCAGTGGCGTCTATCCCGGCGTCATATCGGAGCATCTTTTGGCAGAGCGCGTGTTTCCGGTCTGCGCACCACATCTTCGTGACAACGCTAAACATCCGCAGGACTTGCTACGCAGCCATACTTTGCTTCACGACGACAGCCCGGATCAAGACAAGACCTGCCCTGACTGGCGCATGTGGTTGCGCGCGGCACGCGTGAGTGGTGTCGATTGGCGCCGCGGTCCGCGCTTCAATCAATCAAGCCTGGTGCTCGAAGCTGCCGTCTCCGGACGCGGCATAGCCCTTGCCAAAGCAACGCTAGCTGAGGCCGATCTTGCCGCGGGGAAGCTGGTCAAGCTGGCGGAGATCGATCAGCCGATCGAATTCGCCCATTACCTGGTCTATCCCGCCGAACATGGCCAATGGCAAAAATGTACGGCCTTTCGCGATTGGATCATGGCAGAGGCGAAAGGACTGCAGGAAGTCCAACCTCGCTAGGTTCGCATCCACTTCAAAGCGAGCTTCATCAGGCGCGGCATCATCATCGGCCTTAGCAAGCGTGGATCATAGCCCTGCATACGCCGATGATTTTCCTTAAGGCAAAGCTCGAAGAACGTGCGCTTGGTGAAGCCGCGAGCGACAGTCGTCGCACCAGCCGTCAGGAAATTTGATTTCGGTCCCTTGCGACGCCTACGCGTTTCGATCGCCATGCCGATACGCGAAGCAAATTGTTCGCCGATCGCTGCCAAGCATTTGAGATCAAACCAGCAGCGCTGTGCCAAGCCGAGTTCGGCACGGCGATAAGCGACATAGTTCACAAAGAACATAATGTGCCGCGCCTCCTCCTGAATGACCGGTTCAAAGGTCTCCACTAGAGCAGATGGAAAGAAGCCAGAGCTTCGGGCCAAGTCAAAAAGTCCGAAAGCGAAGAACGAATTGATGCACTCACCAAAACCGGTTCGCAAAAACCCGAATTCCGGATCGCGCGGCGGTAGATAAACTGGCTCCGCTCCCAATTCGATTCGATAGAAGGTCAACATGTTGTGCAGCACTTCCTTGTGCCGCCGCTCTTCGGCCGCATTGAGATTCAAGGCCGCGGCAACTTGTGGATCCTTCAGTGTATTTGCCTGCCACTCCATTCGGAGCGATGCGCGACCTTCGATCGCGACGGCGGTATCCCAGAAAGGCAGGCCGGAAAGCCGCGCCAATTCTTCGTCCGAAAGCTTCGGCCACGAGATGATGGCGGGTCTATAGGGATTGTAAGTATCCGTCAGAAGTCGGCAAAAAGCATCGCGATGTGCCGCGCTGCCAGGCACCAGACCACCTCTATCTGGGTAAGACCAGTTGTAATAAGGCGTTGGGTCATATTGCGTCATGTTGAGCATGTCGGCTTCCCCATCAAGCGAGACGAACCTGTCGGCAAGCTGTCACGCGCCTTATGCCATGAGTAACCAAAGCAGACAAGGCGGCCGCACGTAAGAGTGATGACGCGCACGCATTTACGCGAATTGTGCGGCATTTGGACGCGAGGCTGCACGCTTTTATTCCGATTTATTCCTATTAGCCGACAGCCAGCACGCAAGGGGGGGGAACTCATCCTCGAAAGAACGGCACGCCATAAGCTATCGTTAGCGGCCGAGCAAACCGCGTTGCGCCAAGTTCTTCATGAGCGCGGTTGCGCCAAAGGTCCAGCGCTCGATCTCGGTGGTCAAGCGCACACGGTTGATCAGCGCACCCAGCTTCGGCGTCGCGATGGTGACGATATCGTCGATTTTATGAGTAAACCCCATGCCAGAAACGCCGCGATCTTTGATCGGCGCGAACATCGTGCCGACATAAAGCATCAGCCCGTCTGGGTATTGATGATTGCGGTTCAACGTCTGCCGAGCGAGATCGGTTACGTCGCGGCTAATCTCGCTCATGGATGATGTATCATCGAGCACGAATTGGTCGAGGCCCGTCACCTTGACTGACAGCTCCGCGGCACGCAAATCATCGATGGTAAAAGTCGCGTCTAACAGCCGAATGAATGGTCCTAATGCCGCAGACGCATTGTTATCCTTTGCACGCCCCAGTAGCAAAGCTGAACGACCTTCGAAATCACGTAGATTGACGTCATTGCCTAATGTGGCACCAATGATGCGGCCGGCCGGATTGATCACGAGCACAATCTCTGGCTCCGGATTGCTCCAGCTCGATTCCGGATGAATGCCAATGTCAGCACCCGTGCCAACCGCCGACATCGGCTGCGCCTTGGTGAAGACCTCGGCATAAGGCCCAATACCAACTTCCAGATATTGCGACCACATTCCCCGTTCGATAAGTGCTTGCTTCAGCGTGTCTGCTTCCTTCGATCCCGGCCTGATTCGTCGCAGATCGCCGCTAATCTCTTTGGCAATGACTTTGCGTATACCGTCCGCTGCATTCGGATCACCTTTGGCCCGTTCTTCGATCACACGCTCCAACATGCTGGCGGCAAATGTGACGCCGCAGGCCTTGATGGCCTGCAGGTCCGTTGGCGCCAAGAGAAAGAGCTTATGCGGGTCGCGTTTACCTGACGGGGTGTTGGCAAGACATTCTTCCAAACTACCCAAGGAAGGTGCCTTGGCAGCGGCCCTCCTCACTGCCCCGACTGGATCATTTTCCGCGAGTAAAGCAGACATTGTTGCAAACGAATGCGAGAGATCTTTGAGCTCTGTATCGCTTACCAGAACCACGCTCGGACCCGCTGGATTGCCGGGGATCCAAGCACGACCGACCAGAATTCCGTCAGCGCCGTCGCTTGGCAGCACATCGGCGGCGCTCAGAGTGATGTCCATGATGCTTTCCTGGTCGCGATTTATTTGTTGCGTAATGCGCAACAGTTATTTTCCCTTATACCCTATTTTAGAAACAATGCATCCGCCCCATCTTTTGTCGAGGAAACAGAACGGCCGCGTTGCGCGGATGGTTGCGACAAGGATCTAAGCCATGATCGATCTTCGTCCCTTCAAATCTCTTGGCGGCGCCAATCATGGATGGTTGGACGCTAAGCATCATTTCTCATTTGCTGATTATTACGATGCCAATCGAATGGGCTGGGGTGCCCTGCGCGTCTGGAACGATGACACGATCGCAGCCAAGAGCGGCTTTCCACCCCACGGACATGCCGATATGGAAATCATCACGTATGTTAGCGAAGGTGCCATCAGCCATCAGGATAGCGAAGGCAACCAAGGTAGAACCATTGCCGGCGACGTTCAGGTCATGAGCGCCGGCACCGGCATCCGTCACGCTGAATACAATTTGGAAAATGAGGTGACACACATCTTCCAGATCTGGATCATGCCAGCGCACCGGGGTGCGCCACCAAAATGGGACGCCAAGCCTTTTCCCAAAGGCGACCGCGCCGGCGGATTCGTCACCCTAGCCAGCGGCTATGATACTGATGCCGACGCCGACGCCCTGGCGATTCACAGCGAAGCGCGGGTCCTCGGCGCTAGCTTGAAGGCAGGTCAATCAGCGGATTATGTGCTCGGCGATAGCCGCTACGCCTATCTTGTTCCGGTCAAGGGAAAGATCAACGTGAATGGCGTCATGGCAGAAACCCGCGACGGCGTGGCAATTAAGGATGAAGCCATCATCCATGTGACCGCCCTAGAGGACGCTGAACTGGTGATGGT
>CAYOYT010000089.1:0-8100 GCA_964408245.1 uncultured Dongia sp.
TACCGGGGTAGACGAGGCGTACGTGACTGACAGGCTTTCCTGACGACCAAGTGCGGCGCGTGAGCTGCAGGCAAGGCTCATGGGCATCGATCTTCAAGAGCTTGCGCTCACCGGCAGTCGGCAAGACCGCCTCGATGATATGCTCTGCCTCCGAGATCGGCGCGATTGCCGTCAGGTAGACGTAAGGCGTCTGGCGCGTGAAATCCTGCTCGAGGTAATCAGCAGCATGGCGCGGATCGACATAGCGGTCCTCGATCTGTATTGGCAGATCGTTTTCACGATGGAGAATCACGGAATGGAAAATCCGCGCACCGGATTTGAGGCCAAAGGTCGTTGTTATTTCGTCGGGCGCGGGCTCGGCCTTTAGTAAAACAACGTCAGCGCGGTGACGATGCCCGCGCTCAGTGATTTCCTCGGCGATGTTACGGACTTCGAAGAGGGCCGCGTGCGGTTTGGCGGTGGCGACGAAGGTACCGACACCTTGCATGCGGGTGAGAACACCCTCGAGTGTCAGCTCACGAAGGGCCCGGTTGATGGTCATGCGGCTGACATGCAGCTCTTTCACCAGTTCGGCTTCGGAAGAAATTCTGTCGCCGGCTTTCCAAGCGCCAGCGGCGATGCGCTTAGCGATCATGCGTTTAACGCGCTGATAATGCGGTATGATTTCTTGGCTCATACGCTTCCCGACAATCTCGTGACATAGACTCGACAGCAGACGCAAAATTCAAGATATATATACATGTATAGACAGCTGCTCGGAAAGCCCATGTCGAAAGTCGTTTTCGCACCTACAGCTCTGCTACCGGATGGCTGGGCCGAACAGGTTGTGATTGCATGCGATGATTCCGGGAATGTTACCCGCGTTGAGAAGAATGCCAAAATGCCGGCTGGAGCTCTGCGGCTTCGGGGGCCTGTTCTGCAGGGCATGCCAAATCTCCATTCGCATGCCTTTCAGCGGGCGATGGCTGGCCTAGCAGAGGTCGCACTCAATCCGGGTGACAGTTTTTGGACCTGGCGCGATCTGATGTATCGCCTCGTCAGCAAGCTCACGCCCAATCAGGTCGAGGACATCGCACGCTATCTCTATATCGAAATGTTGAAGGGCGGTTATACCGCCGTCGCCGAATTCCATTATCTGCACCACGATCTCGACGGGCGGACTTATGCGGATCCCGCCGAAATGTCGCGACGCGTGCTTAGTGCCGCTGAGCGCGCGGGAATCGGCATCACGTTGCTCCCGGTGCTCTATGCCCATGGCGGTTTCGGTGGCAAGCCGCCGGCCGACGGACAGAAGCGTTTCATCAACTCAGTGGATGGCTATCTGAAGATGCAGGAAAGTCTAGCCAAGGATTGCGCGGCCCCGGGCCGGCGCCTCGGCTTCTGTTTTCACTCTCTACGCGCCGTGACGCGCGATCAGATCCACGCGGTCATGGCCAGTACCAAGGATGACCGGCCGGTTCATATCCATATCGCCGAGCAACAGAAGGAAGTCGATGATTGCCTCGCCTGGGGCGATCAGCGGCCGATCCAATGGCTCTACGACAATACCGATGTTGACCAGCGCTGGTGCCTCATTCACGCAACTCACGCCGAGGCAGGTGAGGTGGCCGCAATGGCGGCAAGTCAGGCGGTTGTGGGTCTCTGCCCAACGACCGAAGCCAATCTCGGCGACGGGCTTTTTCCGGCGGTCGATTTCATCAATGCTGGTGGTCGGTTTGGCGTCGGCTCTGACAGCCATGTCTCCTTGAGCGTGGTCGAGGAATTGCGCTGGCTGGAATACGGGCAGCGGCTGAAGCATGAACGGCGCAATCGCCTATACGACGCCAGCAAGCACGTGGCTGGCTTCCTTTATCGCGCCAATGCGGCGGGTGGTGCTCAGGCGCTGGGGCAGAAGATGGGGGCGATCACCATCGGCAACCGCGCCGATTTGGTGGTGCTTGACGGCCATCATCCGCTGCTGGCGCATGTCAAAGGAGACGACATCCTGGGCCGCTGGCTCTTCGCCGGGTTGAACGGGATGGTGAAAGACGTGATGGTGGGCGGCGACTGGGTTGTCCAGGAAGGCCGGCATGGCGATGAAATCGAGGCTGGTCGGGCTTTCGCTGTAGCCGTCAAGGCGGCAATTTAAGATTTCATCCTTGGCGCTTTTTACCCCAACAGCAGCAGTTGCCGTTTGGCAAGGATCACACAGGACGCCAAGTAGCTAGCGCCTCGACAAATCGTGCAAGAACCTCCTGGACTCGAACGGCGAGCGGTGGCTGGTAATCGAAAGGTGGCTCCTCGCGCATATAGGTGCGCTGCGCGAGTTCTAGTTGGACCGCGTGTACCTGAGCATGCGGATTGCCGTAATGGCGCGTAATATGACCGCCCTTGAAGCGGCCGTTCACCACATAAGCGTAACCCGGCGTGTCGCAGATTTGGGCCAGGCGCGTGGTGAGAGTTGGCAAACAGCTTTGGCCTTCATGCGTGCCGATATTGAAATCTGGCAAATCACCCTCGAACAGACGGGGCACGAAACCCTTGATGGAATGGGCATCGAACAGGACGGCGTGACCATGTTCGGCTTTGATGCGTTCGAGTTCGGCGCCGAGACGGTTGTGATATGGCTCCCAAATTTCCGTGAGCGCGCGTGCACGAACCTCTGCGCTTATCACCTTGCCGGATGCAAAAAGTGGTTGACCGTCGAAAAGGACGTCTGGATAGAGGCCGGTCGTTGCAGTCGCATAAAGTGGCTTGTCGTCCGACGGCCGGTTGAGATCGATGTTGAAGCGCGACCAGCGCGCGATGACGAATGTGGCGCCCATCTCGCGGGCAAAATCATAGAGTATCGGCAGATGCCAGTCTGTATCGCAAAGACCTTTGGCCGTTTCAGCGAGGCTTGCAGCTATTTCGGGCAGCAATTCAGTACCTACATGCGGCATGGAGATGAGGAGTGGGGTTGTTCCAGGGATGAAATCATATGCATGAGTCGTCATTTAATGTGCCTTTAATGAAATGACGATCAATCGTGCCTGTGGGCTCAGTGTGCTAAACGCGATCAGTTCTGGCTTGTCGCTGTCGAGCCGTAATGTATCGCCATCGCGTAAGGTCGAGCCGCTAGCTTCGACGCTGCCGCTCAAGAGGTGCAAGATGACGAGTGGTGCCACAGCGAGTGTGAGGCGCTGGTCTTTGACAAGGTCAAATCCGTTGACGGCAGCCGCTCCCCAATCGCGACGAACCATGACGTTGAAATCCTGAATGACACCATCGATAAGCCGACAATCGGTCGCCCATTCGCCCTTAAACCCAACTGGCTTAAGTGGTTTGGCAACGACGGCAGGTGGCGCTTCCCGCCCGAAGCTCAGCACCATACCGTTACCCGAGACCAGCATGATCTGCCGATCGATGCCTTCGAAGGTGGAGAACGGGCCAGATGTTCCGACATCGGCAATGGAGATGCGCCAATTAAAGCCGCCTTCTGGCGCTGGATCCTGCAGAAGCTCTAGCGTCGAACCACCACCATTCTTCCAGGGCATTCGTTTGTAATCTGTCGGGCCGAGGGAGATTACGCGCATTTCTTCACCCAGGCGCCGTTCTGAATAATGCCGCTACAGGGATTGCCACCGAACCAATAGCTCAGCTCTGCCGGGCGATCGATCGACCAAATGGCGACATCGGCTGTCATGCCGACCTTCAACTGTCCATGACTCTGCTGTAAACCAAGAGCCTTGGCGGCACAGCGCGTGACACCGGTCAGGACTTCCTCTGGTGTCAGGCGAAAGAAAGTCGTCGCCATGCTGAGCATGAGCAGCAGCGAAAGTGTTGGCGAGGTGCCAGGATTGTGATCGGTCGCAATCGCGATAGGCACGCTCGCCTTGCGCAAACCTTCGATCGGCGGAAGTTTGGTCTCGCGCAAAGCATAGAATGCGCCGGGTAGCAGGACGGCCACAGTACCGGATTTTGCCATCGCGGCGATGCCGGCTTCGCTTACGTATTCCAAGTGATCACAGGAGAGGGCGCTGAATTCGCTGGCAAGCTGCGTACCGGCCTGATCTGACAGCTGTTCGGCGTGGAGCTTTACCGGCAGCCCAAGGCGTTTTGCCGTTTCGAAAACCTTGCGTGTCTGCGTCGGTGTAAAGGCGATATTTTCACAAAAGACATCGACCGCGTCGGTGAGGCCATCACGCACGACCTGCGGCAGAATCTCATGACAGACACGATCGATATAACCGTCACTATCGTCGCTGAATTCCGGCGGCAAAGCATGGGCCGCAAGGCAAGTGGTGCGAATCGTGACTGGATGCATGTCACCGAGGCGCCGCGCCGCCGCGAGTTGCTTGCGCTCGTTTTCAAGGTCGAGGCCGTAACCCGATTTGATCTCGATTGTGGTAACCCCTTCCGACGCGATCTCCATGAGGCGCTTCGCGGCACTGGCGATAAGGCTATCGATTCCGGCGGCACGTGTTGCTTTTACCGTCGAAGCAATACCGCCGCCCGCTTTCGCAATCGCCTCATAAGTCGCTACTTTGATGCGTAACTCGAATTCCGCTGCGCGGTCGCCGCCATAAACAAGATGCGTGTGGCAATCGATGAGACCGGGAGTGACCCAGCGGCCGCCGAGGCGAACAATCTCTTTAGCATTACCAGTCGGAAGATCACGCCGCGCCCCGATCCAGGCAATTCTGCCATCCTTGAGTGCGATCGCGGCATCGTCGATCGCCCCGTAAGCGTTGCCCGTCTCCGCCATCGTGGCGGCGCGACAATCGGTCAGCAGGATGTCCCATGTCATGAATGAAGCCGTTTGTTACCTATTCAGCATCGGCAGATTTAACCCTTGCTCGTGCGCGCATTCAATGGCTGTCTCGTAACCCGCATCGGCATGACGCATAACCCCTGTGCCTGGATCATTGGTGAGAACGTTGCGCAGCCGCTTGTCTGCATCCTCCGATCCATCGCAAAGCACCACCATGCCGGAATGCTGCGAAAAACCCATCCCGACACCGCCGCCATGATGCAGGCTGACCCACGTGGCACCCGATGCAGTGTTAAGGAGAGCATTGAGGAGCGGCCAATCAGAGATCGCATCCGATCCATCGCGCATTCCTTCCGTTTCGCGGTTTGGGCTGGAGACCGAGCCGGAATCAAGGTGATCTCGGCCGATAACGATGGGCGCTTTCAATTCGCCCTTGCGCACCATCTCATTGAAAGCGAGACCAAGGCGCATGCGTTGACCCAGACCTACCCAGCAAATGCGGGCAGGCAGGCCCTGAAACTTAATGCGGCTGCTGGCCATGTCGAGCCAGTTAAGCAAGTGCTTATCGTCCGGAATCAGTTCCTTCACCTTGGCATCGGTCCGGTAAATATCCTCAGCATCGCCAGAGAGCGCCACCCATCGGAAAGGTCCGATGCCGCGGCAGAAGAGAGGACGAATATAGGCGGGTACAAAGCCCGGGAAATCGAAAGCGTTGGCAACACCCACGTCCTTCGCCATCTGACGGATGTTGTTGCCATAGTCGAAGGTGGGAATGCCCATCTTTTTGAACTCAAGCATGGCGCGGACTTGGATCGCCATTGATTCCTTGGCGGCCTTTATAACTGCAGCGGGATCCTTCTGGCGCATTTCTGCGGCCTTGGTGAGGCTCCAGCCGGCGGGGAGATAGCCGTTCAACGGATCATGCGCGCTGGTCTGGTCGGTGACCATGTCGGGACGTAAGCCTCGTTTCACGATCTCTGGGAAAATCTCCGCCGCATTGCCCAGCAGACCGATCGAAATCGCCTTACCCTCCTTGCGCGCTTTCTCGAGGATCGACAAAGCTTCGTCCAGCGAGCTGGCCTTGACGTCGACATAGCGCGTTTCGAGCCGCTTTTCGATGCGTGAGGGTTCGCATTCGACCGCGATCATCGATGCTCCCGCCATCGTGGCGGCCAGCGGCTGTGCGCCGCCCATGCCGCCGAGGCCGCCAGTAAGGATCCAGCGGCCCTTGAGGTCGCCACCGTAATGCTGGCGACCAGCCTCGACGAATGTTTCATAAGTGCCCTGAACAATGCCCTGGCTGCCGATATAGATCCAGGATCCGGCCGTCATCTGGCCATACATCATCAAGCCCTTTGCATCGAGCTCGCGGAAATGCTCCCACGTCGCCCAATGCGGAACGAGGTTAGAATTGGCAAGCAGCACACGCGGCGCGTTCTCATGCGTGCGGAAAACGCCGACTGGTTTGCCGGATTGGATGAGGAGTGTTTCATCCTTTTCCATCTTTTTCAGCGTGTCGACGATTTTGTCGAAGCAAGCCCAATTGCGCGCAGCTTTGCCGATGCCGCCATAGACCACCAATTCGCTTGGGTTCTCGGCCACGTCGGGGTCGAGATTGTTCATGATCATGCGCAATGGTGCTTCGGTCGCCCAGGATTTGGCGTTGAGTTGGGTACCACGGGGCGCGCGGATCAATCGCTGGTTGGTGGCTGAAATCGTCGCACTCATGGTCAGAACCTCACGGGGTTAACTTGTATATACATGTATGGACAATAACACGCTGTTTCCCGTCCGACAACATCCTCCGGGCGAGGCTGGTACTTATGACGAGGCCCCTATAAGCTCAAATACTAACGATGCCGTGCGGGGGCAAAATGTCTAACGAAATGAAGGGCGTGCTGCTAGCCATCGGCGCGACACTCGGCTGGAGCTTGAGTGGCGTCTTCATTCGGTTCATCCCCCACATCGATGCCTGGACCTTCAACGCTTATCGCGGCGCCAGCATGAGCGTCGCCCTGCTGTTGTGGATGCTCCTACGCTATCGCGGCGAGACGGTGGGACATTTCCGGCAGGCGACGTTGGTGCCGCTCATTGCCACTGCCGGCTTCTTCGGCATCGGTTCGTCGCTCTATATTCTCGCCATGCAGAAGGCAAGCGTGGCAGCGGTTTCCTGCGTTGCCTCAACATCACCGCTCTTTGCGGCACTTCTGGCTTGGGTGTGGTTGGGCGAGAAGACGCGGCTGACGGTGTTCATGGCCATTCTCGTTGCTCTCGTCGGCGTCGCGATTGTCGCATTCGGTGAGAAGGATGCGTCGATATCGGGGCTGGCAGGATCACTGATCGCGATATTAGTGGCACTGTGTTTTGCAGGGCAGAGTGTCACCTTGCGTCGCTACAACAATGTGGAAATGGCGCCGTCGCTGATCGTTGGTGGTTTTGGTATCTTCATTGTTGTGGTGCTGACGCAAGGCTTGGCACTTATCAGGTTTAACGAAATGCTGATTCTGGCGGCGATGGGAACGGTCCAATTGGCTGTACCGCTGGTGCTCTACATGCGGGGCGCGCGTTATGTGGCGGCTGTGCAAATGGTGCTTATTTCTCTAGCCGACGCCTTTCTAAACCCGTTCTGGGTCTGGCTGGTACATGGGGAAGTGCCGAGCGGCAGCGTATTCTTGGGCGGCACGTTGATTCTCGGTGCCATCGCCCTCGTCACGGTTCTTAAAGCCGCACCGCCGCCAAGGCAGGGTGTACCGATCGTTTCCGACTAAAACATTGATATAGCCGGGCAAGAAGCAGCCACGAAATTTGACAGCGCCAATGTCACTCGGCTGCAACAGTTCCGTGTGCATCTTTCGGTACAAGATCTGGATCGGGCAATGGCTGATCAATTGACTCGCTGAACTTTGCGGCAATCAACGTGTAGGCGACCGGTACCACGAACAGTGTAAAGAAACTGCCGAAAGTGAGGCCGCCGACGATGACCCAGCCAATCGCCTGGCGCGCCTCGGCACCAGCGCCGGCTGCAAGGGCGAGCGGGAAGGTGCCTAGCACCATGGCGCCGGTTGTCATCAGAATGGGGCGCAGGCGCAGCACAGCTGCTTCGATCACCGCCTGCTGCCGGCTGAGGCCTGTCGCTCGCCGTTGGTTGGCAAACTCCACGATGAGAATGCCGTGCTTGGTGATGAGACCGATCAGCGTGATGAGGCCGATCTGACTGTACACATTGAGCGTGCCGCCAGTGAGCTGCATGGCAAGCAAAGCGCCGGTCATAGCGAGCGGCACGGTCAGCATGATAATAAAAGGATCGCGAAAGCTCTCGAACTGTGCGGAAAGCACGAGATAGATAAAGGCAAGCGCCAGGATGAAGA
>CAYOYT010000090.1:0-8090 GCA_964408245.1 uncultured Dongia sp.
AACAACCTTACCGATCCGCCAAGATAGCAATCGGCAGACTCATCTAATCAGTCACCTACTTCGCTAGCCGCAGCACGGATAGACTTGCCGCGATCGACTTGAACGCCGCAGTCAATTCCTCTTTTGAGTTCGTCTGATAATAATACGGCGCATTTGGGCCCGTAGCGACTGACTTTAGTAAATTCTTGAGGGTTGTGCTGGGCTCATCATATTGGACAACATAGATCTTAACGCCCTTGGATGGATCTGCTCCTTTGATCGACGTCGCTAGCTGCTTCAGCCGATTGTTCTTATTGTTCCAGCTGCCGTCAGTTAGCCTGCCATGGGCCGTAGTGGTGCCCGCCGTCGTGTAGTTACCGAAGACTCCCTTGTAGGAATCACCGCTTTTGCCTGTCGCTTCGCCATCCGTCAGAAATACGATGGCTTGCGTCCGATTGAATGGCACTGAGACCTTAGCCTCGTCGAACGGTGCACCGGGCATCAACACCTCCCACGCCCAGAACAAGCCCTGTGGTGTATCAGTGTACTGATCGATCATGTTGTCGACACCACTGTAGAGGTTGTCTATAGACGCAATCATCTGCCGCTTCTCGGCCTCGTCACGCACTGGCTTCAACCGAAGAATTCCAGGCACGGGTGTCGGCGTGCAGTCGTTTGCCTGAGCGGTAGAATCAGGCTGATAACCTCTTATCCAATAGCTGGGTCGATCCGTGATACCCGACGTTCCTGTCGGGTGTTGAGTATTGCTCAGATTGTTATCGTTCCAATACGCTTCCCCACATTGAGCATACTTACCATTTCCCCAAGAGCCGCCTGTGGTCGTGGTCCATCTTCTACTATCTGGATAGATCGGCTCGCCGACTACTGGCAGTATCGGTTCGTAGGCAAGCCACGCTTTGTTGCCGAAGGTACTATAACCAAGTCTCAGATCAGCATCGTTTGTATTGTCATTGTCATCAATGTAACGGGCATAAACACTGCCTTTCCAACCTGCAGGCGGAATGCTCAGCAATCGGACGTCGGATACATTCTTGGCAATATACACCTCGGTTTGGGCTGTCGAGGTGACCGGGTTGACGAAGCGCCCGACATCAACCCGGGTGATATTGGAGAAACTTGGAGACGCTCCAGGACCTGCGTAAATCACTCCGTCATCAGCAACATTTACCTTACCAGCCCAAGGCACCATACCGATGTTGAGCAGCGGATAGGTAACACCCGCGATTGTCACGACCTTTGGATTTGGATCGGCGAAGACAGTGTTAACAAGTATGCGCGCGGCTTCCTGTGCGTTCTCGATCTTCGTGCAAGGGTCGCACATCGAATGAGACACATCGATGGCAATCACGACGTCTAAACCATTGATGCCGCGCACCGCCGTCGCTGCAGCACCGACCGTCATGGTCTTAAATCCCAGAACGGTCATCAAAGTTGTATTGATCGTCGCTTTGGCAGCCACGCCGACAGTGTTGGTATCTGTATTCTTCGTAATGTGCGGACCATCCAGTGTGGCATTGAGCGCCTTTGCTGGAAAATTGGCCTCGAACAGCATATTGATATCGCTATCTACGTTAGCGTTGCCCAGTGCTTTGGCGCCCGCCAGCGCCGCCGCGTCAAGTGCTTGCGACAGGCGGGCCTTCAGCATATAGCCGCGCGCCGTATCGACCGCCAATCCGGCACAGCCAATGAAGACGGTTAATGCGATACCGACCCAAATGGCAACCGCACCACGTTCATCAATAATGAAACGATGGCTGTGCGCCGAGTTTCGGTCGAATGATTGCGGCATCATTCCAATACCCTCTTGATATCCCCGACCCACTCAGGGCGCAGAAATGCTCAGACACCAGACGCGTTTGACAATCCATTATCGCGCTTTAATACGATCACCTAGTCGACCGTATCGGTCAGGGCATAATCATCATGCCGCCGCTGCCTGCGACACTAGCGGCACCCTTGCCTGTAGCGGCATTGGCATCACTGACACCGTTGGCAACATTCTCGGCGGCCTTCTTAGTGTCGGCTTCCCGCTGAGCTTGTGCGTCATCGAGAGCCTTACCGAGATTGCCGTAAGTACCACCACCGCTCTGCGCCTGCACTGAAGAATAAGTAGTCCCGCCGGGGCCAAGGACCTGGACGCAACGCGACAGGCAGGTCCAGCTGCGCTCGCTAATTGTGTTAGCGCCAGCATTGATGATCGAGACCTGACGATTGTCTTCCGGCATGACGATGATGGGCGCATTAAAGAGCACTTCACTGTCGCTGCCGGTCACGATGAGATTCGTCTCGCCCGGCGCCTTGCCAAAGACCACAAGCTGACCATTGGGTTGGACAGTGATGTCGACGATGCTTGGATCGCCGATGACGATGCCACTGACGCCGCTGCCAAAAGAAATGACTTGGGCCTTGCGCCAGGTGATCTTGACAATGTCGTCAGCAAGCGTTGGCCCAGCAATTGACAGCAAGGCAACTATCGCAGCGGTGGCTTTCTCGATGGCACGCATGTCTACCCCGATCTCTCGCTCAGACTATGTCGGCAGATCCCAATGCTACTGCCAATCATCTTAACGCTCAATTAAATTTCTTATGGAATAGTTGGATTTAGCTTGGATTTAGACAAAACTCCACGAAAGCAAATCGCATGAAGGTAAGGATCATGACAGAGGTCGACTGGCGGATTGCGCAACGACGGGGAGCCTCGTCGAAATATATTTTTCTGGCTGTTGCAATAATCTTTCTTAGCGCCTGTGAGAGCATGCCAGGGACCGCCCGATCAACTATCGGTGACGACGATGCCGCTCCGACCATCACCGCTAAACCGTCCGAGGTTGATCCGCAGCTGAAGCTCGCTGCCCTACAAGCCGAGGCACATAGCAATTATCTAGAGGCCGCGCAGCATTACCAATCCTTCCTCACTCGCGATCCGGAGAACCTAGATCTCGCCCTGGGTCTGGCGCGCAATCTACGCTTTGCCGGTAGCACGCCGCAGGATATCGACGTGATCAATCAACTGATCTCCAAGCATGGTCGCACACCGCAATTGCTAACCGAGCTCGGCAAGTCATACGTCTCTGGAGACCAAATGAATCTCGCCATTCCGACCTTACAGGAGGCGACATCGCTAGAAGGTGCCACATGGGACAGCTTCTCGACACTGGGTGTCGCTTTCGATTATCAGGGAAAATATGACCGCGCCCGTGACGAATATGCTCAGGCGCTCATATTGTCACCGGCCAACCCAGATGTGTTAAATAACCTGGCACTATCGCAGGCTCAATCAGGCGATCTCAACGGCGCAATCGATACGTTGGGTCAGGCAACCGATCAAACAAGCGCCTCGCCTCAAGTTCGGCAGAATTTAGCGCTCCTTCTTGCTCTTAAAGGTGACACAGCCGGAGCCGAGCGGCTGGCCCGTAAGGATCTCCCCAAGGAAATGGTTGATCTCAATAGCGAGTATTACCGCTATCTTTCCGGCGTCAATTGAGCAGTCATTTCATCGACATTTTGTTCCGGGATCATTCAAAGGTTGCCGTCACTTTGATAACAATCGGCACAATGATGACAATGAACAGCACAGGTAAAAAGAACACGATCATCGGGACCGTGAGCTTTGCCGGTAGAGAGGCCGCCTTTTTTTCTGCTGCCATCATACGCTCGTCCCGGTTCTCCTGAGCAATAGTCCGCAGACCGAGAGCGATCGGCGTACCGTATTTCTCCGCCTGAACCAAGGTTGTCGACAGCGACTTGAAACCGCGCATGCCAGTGCGGGTGGCAAGATTCTCAAAAGCCAATCGCCGATCACCCAGAAAGGCTAACTCGGCAGCGGTAATGCCAATTTCCTCGGCCAGCTGCGGCGCCGATTGCGCCATCTCCTCCGTTACCTTTTGAAACGCGGCCTCAATCGACATACCTGCTTCGACGCAAATGACCATAAGATCGAGCGTGTCGGGAAAAGCACGGCGCAGCAATGCCTGCCGTTTCTGAACAGCGTTCTTCAGCCAAAGATTGGGAAAGAGATAACCAAATGCGGCTGCCGTCAATGCGATACCGATATGCAGCTCTGTCGACTTCTCCGGCATGGCAAATGAGATGTAGAGATAGCCGCCGATTAAGAGAGACACTGGCCCGACAATGCGGGCGAATATAAACCGCACTGGTGTCGATGGGTGGCGCCAACCGGCTTGCAGAAGCCTCAATCGAAGATCTTTGGCCTGCAACAATTGGTCCATCTTAAACAGGTTAATAACTGCACGCATGACACCTTCATGCTTAGCCGGCATTAACCGCTTGCGCTGCTGAAACTGCTCCTGCTGGCGAACGCGCAATTCTTGCCGCTTAGCAACAACATTTTTTAAGCGATCAGAAAAGCTACCTTGGGAGACGAGTGGCAAGGCAACCGCCATAACCGATGCGAAAGCCGCCACGAAGGAGATGACGATAATAAGGGACGGCAGATTGAGGCCAAGTTCGATGCCTTGCATCTCTCACCTTATATGTCGAACTGGATCATCTGACGCATCACCAGGGATCCCACCATCATCATCACGATGCCGATACCGATCCAAAGTTTGCCAATATCCGTCGTGAAAAGCAGGGCAATGGTCGTCGGCTGCAGAACTGCTAGCGCACCGCTCAGGATGAATGGTAACGACCCAATGATGGCCGCTGAGGCCTTGGCTTCACCCGACATCGCCGTCACCTTATCCCGCATACGCTTGCGCTGGCGCAACACGTCGGAAAGCTTCGCTAGAGTTTCCGCCAAATTGCCACCCGTAGATTGCTGTGTAATCAGCACGATCGTGAAGAACCGGACTTCCGCTGTCGGCAATCGGTCCGACATGCGCTGTAGAACATCTGCCATGGTCATGCCGAGTTTAACGCCTTCATTGACCAGCGTGAATTCGGGCCCGACCGGTGCTGGTAATTCGCGCGCAACGATGTTCAGGCACTCGCCAACAGTGAGTCCAGAGCGCACGCCGCGAACGATAACGTCGATGGCGTCTGAAAAATACGCAGTAAACTTGTGACGGCGGCGCTTAATCAGAAAATTGAGAACCAGTTTGGGCATACCTAGCAAGCCGATCGGCAATGCGATTAGGCAAAAAAGCGGCTGATGGGTGAAGACCCAGGTTATTGCCATGAGGAATAGGCCGCTTGCCACGGCAAACATCATGAAGCGACGCGGCGTGACGCGCAGATCGGCATGGACCAGTGCTTCCCGCAGCCGGGCACCGCGACGACGCTGGATGGATTCCTCAGCTTCCCTGAGTTTCGTCGCGACCTGTTTCTTGCGGCCGGTCATCTGCTGATCGCGTCCACCGCCTTTGGTATCCACGACCTGGTGTTGACCAACACCGACGACCGCAGCAATGCGCTTCTTCATTCGCGCCTTTGGCGCGCTAAGAACAGCGACCACCGCGACAACGACCAGGGTTACGGCTACACCAGTCATCAGCGCCAGCAGAATGATCTGCGGCATCATACCGGCGGTTTGGCTAGGCACTGCTTTCCTCCATCACATCCGTGAGCTCGCGTTCCTTGCCGAAATAGCGAACACGATCGTAGAAGCCAGGGCGCAAACCGGTCGAGCGATGTCGCCCAACAATGCGACCCTGCGCATCCTCACCTTGGATTTCGTAGACAAAAAGATCTTGCAGCGTTACCACATCGCCTTCCATACCAACAATTTCACTAACATGTGTGATCTTGCGGGATCCGTCGCGCAGACGCGATGCTTGCACGATCACATTTACGGCACCGGCGATCTGTTCGCGCACAGTCTTTGCTGGCAAAGTGTAGCCACCCATGGCGATCATATTCTCGACGCGCGAGATGCATTCGCGTGGATTGTTTGCGTGGATCGTACCCATTGAGCCGTCATGGCCGGTATTCATTGCTTGCAAAAGATCAAACGCCTCAGGGCCACGGACTTCGCCGACGATGATTCGTTCGGGCCGCATACGCAGGCAGTTACGGACCAGATCGCGCATGGTGACCTGACCAACGCCTTCCAAATTTGGCGGGCGCGTTTCCAGACGCACAACATGAGGTTGCTGGAGCTGCAGTTCCGCTGCATCCTCGCAGGTAATAATGCGTTCGTTGCGATCGATATAATTCGTCAGACAGTTGAGCAGGGTCGTCTTGCCTGAACCGGTACCACCAGAAACAATGACATTAAGGCGGCAATGACCAATTATCTCGAGCAAGCGGCCGCCCGCCGGCGAGATTGACCCGAATCTCACCAGCTTGTCGAGCGTCAGTCGATCGCGTTTGAACTTTCGGATGGTGAGCGTCGGGCCGTCGATCGAGAGCGGTGGCGCAATAACGTTGACGCGCGATCCGTCCTGCAAGCGCGCATCGCAAATGGGACTTGATTCATCAACGCGCCGACCCACTGCTTGCACAATACGCTGGCAGATATTCATTAGTTGCTGATTGTCGCGAAATTTTACATCGGTCAATTGAATGATGCCGTCGGTCTCGATGTAGACCTTGTCATAACCATTCACCATGATGTCAGCAATATCGTCGCGCGCGAGAAGTGGTTCGAGCGGGCCAAGCCCCAGAATGTCATTGCATATATCGGTGATGAGCGTCTGCTGCTCCACGGCAGACAGCGTCAGGTTGCGCATATTAATGATTTCGCCAACGATCTCACTGATCGCTTCACGTACCGACTTGTGATCAAGCTTAGCGAATTCACCGAGATCGACGGTCGCCATCAGGTCGTTAAAAACGCTGACCTTGACCTCACCGAGGCGATTATCCATATCGACGGAACGTGTGGCTGGCGCAACGTTGACAGAACCACTCGCTGACGTGGCTGTTGGTACGGGTAGTGTCGCCGCCGGCGCTTCCGGCGCACTAGCGCGCGGCGACTGCTTGTCGCTCGCGGCACCGATGGGCGTATTGCGCTTGCCGAACATTCTGCTTTCCGGATCCGATTGTTACCAGCATCCGCGCTGGGTTATTTCGTTTTTATCGGCCGCCTTAGCCAGCCTAAAAGCTTTGATGATGTCTCGCGCCTGATGCCACCTTTTTTACCGCCCATCTGCTGCGCGAACTGTCGAAACTGTTCATTCAAACGATGCGACTTTGCCCCCTCACCAATGGTTTGACCATTGTTGGCCAATTGGGAAAACAAGATCGGATCGAAACCAATAGTCAGACTGGGCACGATGTCGAGCGTATCCTGGAAGTCCTTCGTCGACAGTTGATTTCTCTTGGCAACATCAGCCTTGTTCAAGATCAGGTGATTGATCGCGCTGCCGCGGCGACTTTTGGTCCAATCGAATAGCAGCTTGGCGTCGCGCAAATTGGCAAGATCGGGATTGGCCGTTACGACGATTTCGTCCGACAGCAATAGGACGGCACTGACCCACGCGTTCCAGCGCCGCGGCAGATCGATAATAACATACTGCGACATCGATCGGCAGATATCGATCAACCGCTCGATCGCCTCGACCGACGGCTCATTAAGTTCCTTCAGAGTGCCGGCGGTCGACAGGATCGACAGACGCGGCCCATGCTCAGTCATGAAACGCTCGACAAGCACTGGGTCGATACGATCAGCTTCAGTCAAAGAGTCAAAAACTGGTTGCTTCGGATCGAGATTGAGCGCCAGCGCCATCGTCCCAAAATGAAAATCAAGATCGATGCCGATCACGTCTTCCTGAGCGGTCGTTGCTAATGCCCAGGCAATGTTGGCTGCCAATGTCGAACTGCCGACACCGCCACGGCTACCAATGAAGGAGATTACTCGCGCTTTTGGCGCGGCACTGGTGTCTTTAACACAACTGATAATCGCCGCGACAATATCGACGGTACTAACAGGCCCAACGAGATATTCGCTGACACCATCATTGATGAGGCGGCGATAGGCCTGAACGTCGTTTACTGTACCGATGACGATGACCTTTCGCCCAGGCTCAACCACATCAGCTAGCGCTTCGAGGCCTTTATGGATGTCATCTGAACTGCCGTTCTCTTCAACAATAATAAATTGCGGGCTGGGATTATCGACGTAGTGCTTAGCCGCGCGTAACATCCCGCCAAAATGGATCGTGAGTTTGGACTTGGCGAATTCACGT
>CAYOYT010000091.1:0-1719 GCA_964408245.1 uncultured Dongia sp.
CAATCTGGCCATCAAATGTGGCCACAATTTGGGCGCCGGGCCGGGTTTCGATCTCAACACCCTTCATCGTGCCCGAAATATCGTTAGTCGCGCCGAATTTCGTCACCATTCGGCCATTCACGGGGGGCGTTAGCTTACTGATATTTTTGGGAAAAGAGCGCAAATCGGCGGGTTTTCTGAGTTGCCCGTTTTGGGGCCGATCTGGCGTTACCGCCGCCACCTGCGCGTCGTCCGGTTCGGCTGCATCGACCGAATTCTCGGCAGTCGGGTTTTCCGCCTCGGTCTGTTCTAGCCGTGCGATCAAGTCTTGCAGGTTTTTCGCCTGATCGGCGAGGCGCTGCAAGCGTTGCTTGGTGGCATCGGTCTCAGCCAGCGTCGATTGTTTGAGACTCGACTTCTTTGTCACCAAACCGGAAAGGTGCTTGTTGTCGCGAGCAAGCTTGGCCAGTGCCGCCGT
This sequence comes from uncultured Dongia sp., assembly GCA_964408245.1. Lineage (GTDB taxonomy): Bacteria > Pseudomonadota > Alphaproteobacteria > Dongiales > Dongiaceae > Dongia. Next base: position 458 of record CAYOYT010000091.1, read on the forward strand.
AAGATCGTCGCGCCGGCGCGCCATCTCCTGCCGCACTTCCTTGATCTCATTAAGCTCGCTCTGCAGCGCGCGCGCGCGCGCGTCGAGCACTGGCGTGGTGAGGCTGAGGAGCCGGGTAGAGCGAGCCAAGTCGACCGGCTTCTCCGGCCCGAAAAACAGCGCCTGGCGCGGCATCGAGGAGAGGCGCTGAAGTGCCATCAGCGTTGCTGCAAGCTCTTTACGACCATGCAACAAAGCTTCTTCCTTCTCGTGCTCCGATTGACTGAGCGCTGTCAGTGTATTCTCGATCTCGGTTACTTCTCGCTCGCGCTTTTGCACGTCGGCGGCGGCAGAAATCAGGGCTGTCTGTAGATCGGCGACTTCCCGATCGAGTGCTGCGGCTTGTTTGGCGAGATCATCAGCTTTCTTCTGGTTTGATTCCATCTCCTGCTGCACGTTCCTAAGGTCGTCAGCGTTTTGTGCCAACGCCATCGAATAAGCAGCGCTAGCCGACAGCAGAATGGCTGTGGCGAGAACACGATGCGCAAGATAAGACAGACTCACGCTGAAGCCCGGCCGGCAATGCGGCTAGCCTCGCTCGGCACCGGATCGGTGACCAGCGATTGCCCAGTCATTTCTTTAGGCTGCACGAGGCCCAGCAATGCGAGAATGGTCGGCGCCACGTCGCACAGACGTCCATCATGCAGGCGGTGCACCCATTCCGGGGCGTTGACTAGGATGAAGGGTACGCGGTTGAGCGTATGCGCGGTATGCGGCTCGCCCGTAACCGGATCTCTCATCATCTCGCAATTGCCATGATCGGCGGTGATGAGCAATGCGCCGCCCTGTTTGATGATAGCGTCACGCACGCGTCCCAGGCATGCGTCGATCACTTCCACCGCCTTGATTGCAGCTTTGAGGTTGCCACTGTGGCCGACCATATCACCATTGGCATAGTTGACCACGATGAGATCGAATTTGTTTGAATCGATCGCGTCGACCAGTTTATCGGTCAGCTCATACGCCGACATCTCAGGTTTCAGATCATACGTAGCAACCTTCGGGCTTGGTACCAGAATGCGCTCTTCGCCGGGAAAGAGGCTTTCTTCGCCGCCATTGAAAAAGAAGGTCACATGCGCATATTTCTCGGTCTCCGCTATGCGCAACTGTGTCATGCCCTGATCGGCGATGATCTCGCCCAGGGTGCGCGTCAATTCCACCGGCGGAAACAAGCAGGGCATCATCTTTGCAAGGTGGGCGGAATATTCCACCATGCCGAGGAT
>CAYOYT010000091.1:1729-8079 GCA_964408245.1 uncultured Dongia sp.
CTGGTCTCTTTTTGACGCGGAAACTCGCTGAAGCCCGGATCAATCAGCGTTGTGAGCAGCTGACGCGCGCGGTCGGCGCGGAAATTCGCCATGAGCAACCCATCACCGTTCCTGAAGCCGGGGAAATTGCCAATCAGCGTCGGCTTGATGAACTCATCTGTCTCGCCGCGCGCGTAGCCTTCTTCAATTGCCATTTGTGCCGTGGCAACGCGAGGCGCCTCGCCGTGGAAAGCGTCATAAGCGAGCGTCACACGGTCCCAGCGCTTGTCGCGATCCATAGCATAATAACGCCCGCCCAGCGTGCCGATGCGTATATTAGGAAGGTTCGCGATCTTCGCCTCAAAATCAGCAACGAAACCTTTGGCGCTTTGTGGGGGCGTATCGCGCCCATCGAGGAAGCCGTGCACGACAACGCCGAGACCAGCCGCCGATAGGATCTTGGCTAATGCTACCATTTGGTCTTGATGCGAATGCACGCCGCCTGGTGATAGCAGACCCATCAATTGCACATCGCCTTTCGACGCGCGCACCCGAGCGATGAATTTTTCTAGTTCTTGAATTCTGGCGATCGAGCCGTCGGCGATGGCGCGGTCGATGCGCGGCAAATCCTGCATCACGACGCGGCCAGCACCAAGATTCATGTGGCCAACTTCGGAATTACCCATCTGTCCTTCGGGCAGGCCGACGTAAAGCTCCGAGGCGTCGACCAAGCTCCACGGATTTTCCGCGGTCAATCTGTCCCAGTTTGGCGTATCGGCGAGAATAACGGCATTGTCCGCATGCTCATGCCGGTGCCCCCAACCATCCAGAATACATAAGACGACGGGTCTCGGGCGCTTATCGGTCATCTATCATCGGCTCTTGAGATCAGATTGCGTTGCATCAGATGTATCCTGAACCGTGCGGGTTCGCCAGTGCGATAACGCCGCGCATCTAGTCTCCCGACTGCGCCAGTGGATCTCCGGGCTCGACCCGGGGATCCACTGATTGCCTAGAGGGACTGGACGCCCAGATTAAGTCCAGGCATGACGATTCATGAAGGCGTGTAGTTCTTTGACCCCGGTATGCACTCTCATCAAGCGAGCATTAATCCCGATGATACGGATGCCCAGCAATGATCGTCTGGGCGCGGTAAATCTGCTCCATTAGTAGAACCCTGACTAACATGTGCGGCCAGGTCATGGCGCCGAATGAGAGCAACAAGCCGGCTTTCTTGCGAATGGAGGGAGCCAGGCCGTCTGCCCCGCCGATGACGAAAGTGAGCTCGCTATAGCCCTGATTGCCGAGCATGGTTATGCGCTCGGCAAAGTCGCGACTCTTCAGATTTTGTCCTCGCTCGTCGAGGGTAATGATAATCCGTTGAGCGCTGCTTTTTGCATTCAGCGCCTTCTCGATGAGGCCTGCCTCGACAGCCATCAGTTCCGCGCCACTGATGCCTTTCTTGGCCTCCAGCTCGACAATCTCGCTGTGCCAGGTCAGCCGCTGGGCATAGGTCTCGATCAGGGTTTTTTCGGGGCCAGCTTTCGCGCGCCCCAAAGCGATAATGCGGATCTTCATATCCCGGATCATAGCCGAGGCGCTGTCGCCTTTAAATCCTACATATTCGGAGCTCTCGTTTAGAACGATTTCGCCTGTGCAGCGTTGCTCTAATGCGAAGGAAAATAACGAATAAAGGAGCGAAATATGCGCTTTAATCATGCGATGAGTCGCGAACCGATGCAGATTGCTTTGGAGCTAGGCTTCCATAAGATTGATAAGTCCGCCTGGGCGGAAGCCGAAATTCGCGCCCGGGTTGATCGGCTGACAATGCTTTATTCCGGTCTCACCGGTTGCAGAGTCCATGTCGATCAGACCGCGTCACGTAAACGCACGCCACCCGTCGTTCATATCGAAATGAGTATTCCGGGTGCTGCCGATCTGATCGTTGCCTATGAGCCCGAGCGGTTACTGCAACGCTATCAAAACCCTGGTTTGCGCGAGGCGATTAGCGATGCTTTTGCCGCGGCTGAACGTCAGCTCCTCGATTTCAAGCGCCGGCGTGAAGGCGGGAAAACATTGGACTTGCATGACCAGCAGAACCGCTTCCACGGTCAGATCGCGGAAATGTATCCTGAAAAGGATTATGGTTATCTCCTCACCAAGGAGGGCGGATTACTCTACTTTCACCGCCATGCGGTATTGGATACCGACTTTACGACACTTAAGCCAGGCGATGATGTGCACTATGTAGAGGAAATGGGCGATACCGGCCCAACAGCCGTGAAAGTCCGCGTGGTGGCCAGTCGCGTGATGCACTGATCGGTAGGATAGGGCAATTCTCCGAGAAATGCGGTAGTTTGATCTGAGCAATCTCAGGTGGCGAACGGTATCGATCGAACGATATAGTCGGGGCGAAACTACCCTTATCGTCTGGTCGATATGCATCTTCTTCGATCTTTGCCTCGTTTGGGCGTTATGCTGGTCCTTACTGCCTGCGCTAGCGTTGTCCCACCCCGTACCCTGGCACCGCCCTCTGACATTCGCACGAACATCTTGCGTCTCGCGGATCAGGAATGGCGCACTTTTGGTGGCCAAGTCATCTATCGCGCGCCCGACCGGCACCAGATCATTGATCCAGTCGGTGTATGGAAAGATGATAAAAAGGGTATCACGTTGGTCGCAAAATACTGGCGCAGCATCGGCAAGGAATGGACCGGCTTTGATGTCGACAAGCCTTGGTCAGCCGCCTTCATTTCATGGATCATGGCCGAGGCGGGTGTTACCGATGCGGAAATGCCTTCGTCGGCCACCCATGCGCGCTATCTCCGCGGCGATCAAGTCTGGCGATAACGGCAATTGGCGCGCTCACCAACCGAGCGAATATGCACCACGCCCAGGCGATCTCATCTGTGCCACACGGGCGGGTCAGGAAATCGGCCGCTTCGATGACATCCCGCTCGGTGCCACGCTTCATTGCGACATCGTCGTCACCGTGGCGCCCGGTTTACTTGAGTCAATTGGTGGCAATGTGCGCAACTCCGTGACCAAATCGGCACGCAAACTCAGCGCAAACGGGCGCCTCGATAACACTGACGATCGCTCCTGGTTTCTCGTCCTGGAAAACCGGTATCCGTGATCAACATTTCTTGAGATGGGCATCTAGCGGATGACGCGCTCAGTGATCCGCTGCGGCCGGCGCGCCGCGCGGGCGCTGCATGATCGGGACCAGAATTATTGCGCCAATAAAGATCGCACTCAGTAGAAATTGCGCGTCGGCCATGGTGAGCACTTCAGCTTGTACGTAAACTTTGTTTGCCAGCACTTTAAGGGCCGCGTTTTCGCTGGCCCCGCCCATGGCGGCGGACATGCCATGGCGCGCGTTCTCAAGGAAGTTCTGCACCACTGGATCGCCTGCCGGCAGGTTCTCAACTAAGCGAGTCCAGTGCAATGCCATGCGATCGTTGAGCACAGTGTTGATGGCAGCAAGGCCAATGGCACCGCCGAAATTGCGCATGAGATTATAAAGGCCGCTTGCATTCTTGATGCGCTCCGGTGGCAAAGTGCCGAGTGCTGCAGCATTCACCGGGATAAACAGGAACATTAGCGCGAAACCGCGGCAAGCCTGTGGCAGGAAGAATTCCCAAAAGCCCCATTCCGATGTCATCAGCGACTGGAGATGCGTGCCGAGCCCGAACATGCCCAGTCCGAAGGCCAGCATGATGCGTGGATCAAGGATTCCTGCAAGACGGCCGGCGATCGGCGCCGACATGAATTGGAACGTGCCAGTCACAAACATGACCAGCCCGATATCGAGCGCTGTGTAATCACGGATACGCCCTAGGAATAGGGGCATCAGATAGGTTGAACCGTAAAGGCCAATGCCAATGATGAAGCTGAAAGTCGAACCGACCAGAAAGTTGCGATTGGCGAAGGCGCGGATGTCGACGATTGGTTGTCGATATCTCAGCACGCGCCAAACGAAGAACACGCCGGCGATGGCGGCGATGATCGCAAAGGTAAAGATCGTGTCGTCGTCGAACCAATCGTCTCGTGGACCTTCCTCCAGCACAAATTCGAGCGAGCCGAGGAACATTGCCATCAACGACAAGCCCAGATAGTCGAAGCCGGGTAACAGCGACCAATCAGGCTTGTCGAAATCGACCAGATTCCAGACCGCTAGGGTGACGAAGGTGCCTGGCAGTAGATTGGCAAGGAACAGCCAGTGCCAGCTGGAAATCTCCGTGATATAGCCACCCAGAGTCGGCCCTAATGTTGGTGCCATGGTCGCAACAAGACCCATCAGTACTGAGAGCATGTTGCGCTTGGCCGGCGGAAAGACAGTATAGGCGGCGGCAAAGACAGTTGGAATCATCGCGCCACCAATAAAACCCTGCAATGCGCGGAAGATGATCATCGAATTGATATCCCATGCCAGCGCGCAAAGCATGCTGGTGATGGTGAAGCCAGCCGCGGATATGGTGAACAAAACACGCGTGGATAGCAGGCGCGTTAGGAAGCCGGAAAGCGGGATCATTACCACTTCGGCGATAAGGTAGGATGTTTGCACCCAGCTCGCTTCATCCGCACTCGCGGCGAGGCCAGCCTGAATATCGGCGATGGAGCTCGAGACGATCTGGATATCCAGAATCGCCATGAACATGCCCACAACCATGGTCATGAAGACGATCCAATGGCGCTTTGTCAGCGGTCTATCCATGATCGTCGGTCAGCTGATTCTGAGAAAGGCTTACTCGGCTGGCTTCGCCTTAGGCGCGGCATTGGCGGCGCCGAACAGCCAACCTCCGGCCTGCGCTAGGGCAGGGGCAGCAATGCTTGCTGTATCGACCGCGACCTCGACCGAAAGGCCGGGGCGCAGCATACCATGAAGTGGCGAGTTCGTCGGCAACGCGATGCGCACAGGCACGCGCTGAACGATTTTGGTGAAATTGCCGGTGGCATTTTCGGCCGGCAGCAAACTGAATTCGGCACCGGAAGCGGGGGAGAAGCTATCAATCGTGCCTTCGAGATTCTGTTCTGGATAAGCGTCGATCTCGATCTTTACCTTCTGGCCTGGCTGCATATGCCCGATTTGCGTTTCCTTGAAATTGGCAACGACGTGAACGTCGTTTGGCACCAGCGACAGAAGCTGTGTACCTGGGCTCACGAATTGCCCGACCCGCACAGCGCGGTTGCCGATGACACCGTCAATCGGTGCGCGGATCACTGTCTTCTCCAAATTGTTTTGGGCAAGAACCAAGACCGCTTTTGTTTCGGCAAGCTTTGCCACTGCTTCGGCGCGGTTAGCGTTGAGGACGCCGATCTGTGCGCGCTCGGCCACCAGCTCGGCATTGATGCGGGTCGACTCTGCTTCAGCCTTCAGCTTGTCGGCGGTGGCGTCGTCCATTTCCTGCGTGCCGATGATCTTGCCACTGACTAACTTCTTGTAGCGGTCATACATCTGCCGAGCGCGGTTCAGTTCCGCATTTGCCGAACTCTGCGCGGCTACCATTTGTGCGATGCGCGCATTCTGATAGGTGATCTGACTATCGATTGTGGAAAGGCTCGCCTCGGCGCCGGCAACATTGGCCTCTGACTGCGCAACATGCGCGCGAAAATCCGAATCCTCGATGGTGATCAGAACGTCGCCGGCGCGGATCGCCTGATTATCGCCAACGGCGACCGTTGCCACATAGCCCTCGATGCGCGGACTGATAATCGAAATGTCGCCCTCGATATAGGCATTGTCGGTCGACTCAATGAAACGAGCCGCCTGCCACCAATACCAGCCGCCGGATACGGCTGCGATGGCGCCAAGGGAGACGACGGATCGCTGGATCAGCTTGCGCATGGCGGATTCCTCATTCAAATTCGCGCCGAAAAGGGTATCGGAAAGGCCGTTTATCCGTCCGAAAGTGCCCCTCGGATATTCTAGACTGTACTGTTTAGTTCAATTCTAGTTGAAAATGGATTGCTTCCCTCTATCTGTCAAGGATAAACTGAACCGGTCAGTCTAGTTTTTGAGAAATAATGAGATGACGAAGCCATTAGTCACGCTTGAGAGCTCCGACCCCAGCATGGCCGGTTTTGAGCATGTCCGTGATCCCGAGACAGGAGAGAAACTCCCGGCCAAGGCCGCCAAAGTCATGGAAGCAGGTTCGAGGCTTTTCACGGAACACGGTTTTGGCGCGGTCAGTATGGACCAAGTGGCCAAGACCGCCGGCGTTTCCAAAGCCACCGTCTATGCTCATTTTCAAAGCAAGGAACAGCTGTTTATCGCCATCGTGCGGGCAGCCTGCCTCTCCTATACCGAGAACGTCATGCCGGAAGTGCGCGACGCATCGGACATACGGGCGGCGTTAACACGCGTCGGC
>CAYOYT010000092.1:0-8032 GCA_964408245.1 uncultured Dongia sp.
CTGGCGGGCCAAATCATCCATGGTCTTAAGGTCGGTGCCGATCACCTTGATACCAACCGGGGTCCGGATACCTGTTGAGAGCATGTCGATCCGCGCCTTGATCGGCATCGTCCAGGCGTTGCTGACGCCGGGGAACTGGAGTGCATTGTCCATCTGAGCGATCAGCGAATCCGTTGTGACACCCGGACGCCATTCGGCTTGAGGTTTCAACTGGATGACCGTTTCGAACATTTCGGTTGGAGCCGGATCGGTCGCCGTCGCAGCCCGACCAGACTTCCCAAACACGGATTCCACCTCTGGAAAGGACTTAATGATCTTATTCTGGGTCTGGAGAAGCTCTGCGGCCTTGGTGACCGAAATGCCCGGCAGCGTGGTCGGCATGTACATCAACGTGCCTTCGTTGAGTGTTGGCATGAACTCGCTACCCAGTTGCTTGATGGGATAGATCGTCGCCGCCAATGCTACCAAGGCTATGAGGATGGTCAGAACCTTCGCTTTGAGCACGACCCTGATCACGGGTCGATAGAGCCAGATCAGCAAGCGGTTTACGGGATTTCTAGACTCTGGGACGATCTTCCCCCGTACGAATAGGATCATCAGGACTGGCACGAGGGTAATAGAGAGAAACGCTGCTCCGGCCATGGCGAACGTCTTAGTGAATGCCAGTGGCTTAAACATGCGCCCTTCCTGGGCTTCCAGGGTAAAGACTGGAAGGAACGACACCGTGATGATCAGCAAGCTGAAGAACAGCGCCGGACCGACCTCACAGGCCGCATCAATGATGGCGTGGACCCGTGACTTGCCCGGCGCCAATTTCTCCAGATGTTTGTGAGCGTTCTCAATCATGACGATGGCTGCATCGATCATGGCCCCAACCGCGATGGCGACCCCGCCCAGACTCATAATGTTGGAGCTGACGCCCATCGCCCGCATGATGATCATGGCGATCAAGACCCCGACGGGCAGCATGATGATGGCGACCAGGGCGCTCCGAAGGTGCAGCAAGAAGACGAAGCAGACGATCGCGACGACGATGCTCTCCTCGATCAAGGTTCCTTTCAGGTTCTCAATAGCGCGGTGAATGAGGTCCGACCTGTCATAGACGGCCTTGATCTCAACCCCCTCGGGTAAGCCGTTGGCAATATCCGCGATCTTGGCCTTCACATTGTCGATGACATCGAGAGCGTTCTCGCCAAATCGTTGCAGAGCGATACCGCTGACGACTTCGCCTTCACCGTTCAGTTCCGTGAGCCCGCGCCGCTCATCCGGCCCAAGTTCGACCCTGGCCACATCCGACAGCATGACTGGCACACCATCTTTCGTTTTGAGAACAACCTTCGCAAGGTCGTCGATCCCGGTCAGATAGCCTTTGCCGCGAACGACATACTCGGTTTCGGCCATTTCGATGGTCCGGCCACCCACATCCATATTACTGGCCCGGATGGCTTCACGGACCTGGTCGAGGGTGATGTCATAGGCACGCAGCCGGATGGGATCGACGACGACTTGATATTGCTGAGTAAAACCACCAACGCTCGCGACCTCGGAAACGCCGGAAGCCTTGGCGATTTGATACCGGGCATACCAATCCTGGATGGTCCGCAGTTCAGCCAGGGATTTGTGGGCGCCGACCAGAGCGTATTGATAGACCCAGCCAACACCCGTGGCATCCGGCCCGAGGGATGGTTTGACTTCGGAGGGCAGCGTCTTCTGAGCGAAGTTCAGATATTCCAGGACACGACTTCTGGCCCAATAGATGTCCGTACCGTCCTCGAAGATGATGTAAACGAACGAGGCCCCAAAAAACGAGAAACCGCGCACGGCCTTCGATTTCGGTACGCTGATCATCGCTGTGGTCAGAGGATAGGTAACCTGGTCCTCGACGACCTGAGGCGCCTGGCCAGGATAATCCGTGTAAACGATGACCTGTGTATCGGAGAGATCGGGAATGGCATCCAACGGGATTGTGCGAACCGCATAGACACCAGCGACGACAATGAATGCCGTCCCGAGCAGCACGAGGAAGATGTTGCGACTGGACCAGCGGATGACGGAGGCAATCATGGCTGCTGCTCCGCATCGACGATAGGTTGGGATACAGAGACTTCGCCGCCCTTGGATTGGCCCTCTCGGCCCACGAATGCCCGCAGGGCGGCCTGCAGATTGCTTTCCGCATCTATCAGGAAGTTGGCGCTGATCACGACGTTCTCGCCAGCGGCCAGGCCTTCAAGGACTTCGGCAAAGCCATCGGCCCGGCCGCCAAGACGCACTGGGCGTGGTTCGAACCTGCCTTCACCCAGGGCGACCAGGACCGTTTGATGCTCTCCGTCGTCCAATACGGCGCTTTCGGGGACGCTCAGGGCAGCAACAGCCGTCAGATGAGTAGCGATTTCAACATCGGCGTACATGCCGGACCGGAATTGCAGATCTTTATTGTCCAGCTCGATCCGTACCTTTGCGGTCCGCGTCGCCATGGAAATATCAGGGTAGATGAGACTGACGGTGCCGGAGAATGTCTGGCCGGGATAGGCCGAGAACGTGATCTGGGCTTGCTGGCCTGGTTCGATGGCGGCGAGGTCACGCTCGTAAACCTCGGCGATGACCCAGACATGGCGCAGATCGAGCAGCCGATACAGCGTGTCGCCAGCCTTGACCCAGGCGCCCTGAATGACGGCCTTCTCGACCACTTGCCCAGCGCCGGAGGCATAGATTCCGGTTGTAGAAGGTACCACTCGCAGATCCTGCAATTCGGCAACTTGCTGTTTGGACAACCCCTGGTTCTGGAGGCGCTCCAAAGCGACCTGCAACAGTTCCGGTGACTGCTTTATTGCGGTCAGATAATTTCGCTGCGCTGCCCTGAGGTCCGGGCTGCTGATCTCCAAGAGCTTCTGCCCCTTTTCAACCTGGTCGCCTGTCTTGGACACGTAGAGCTTGTCGACCCATCCATCGAAGCGACTGGAAACGGCGATTTGACGGGACTCATCCGGTTGGATTGATCCCACTGCTCGAATTGTCCGCGAGAGTTGTTTCTCGGCAACGGGAGCGGTCATGACACCCAGTTTTTGAATCTTGTCGAGGCTGACCTGAACGACATTGCTGTCGGCCTTGCCGCCATTCTCATAGACCGGGATGTAATCCATCCCCATTGAGTCCTTCTTTGGCTCATAGGAGATGTCAGGAAGTCCCTTTGGATGGCGATAGTAGAGAGGCTTGCCCTGGGTTGTGTCGTCCGAGGCGGGTTGCGCCTCGGACGAGTCTTGCGACGATTGTTCGCGGACCGGAATGTAGTCCATGTCCATCGAATCCTTTTTGGGCACTGGCGAAACATCCAGCTCACCCATTGGGTTTCGATAGAACAGGATCTTCCCCGTGCCCTTGTCGGCATCGGGAAATACCGGGATGTAATCCATCCCCATCGAATCCTTCTTAGGTTCGGCGGAGATTTCCGGGCGTCCCATCGGGTCCCTGTAGAACAGGGGCGTCTTTTCCTGTTGGGCGAGAAGTCCTGTGGCAGCATCCGGCACTTCGGACCCTGAAGCAGAAGTCAGATAGCCGGAAACCCGGTCAATGACGGATGTCCCGCCGCCGATGTACCCGCTGCCAACGAGGCCAGCGGCGAGGAGGACAGCCACGAGGACTGCAAAGCCTAGAACCCTCATGGCTGCCTCCATTTTAAGGCAGCCGGAAGGAGACATTGCAGACGCGGACGCGAATGCAATGGTTCGTATTGGAGTCAGCCTAAGCTGCTCCTTTTGGAGATATACATGTGATCACCTGACCAACCGTCACAAAAGACGGCTGCCCATTCTGAATCGTTTGATTGAATGTGAAGGTGCGCCTAAGGCGCAGAGGTCAGGCGACGGTCTTGGGAGGGCTTGGCTCAGGCGAGGGTGTAATGGTCTCAAACTGGTCCGCAAGCTGGAGGACGAAGGCCAGCCGAACGAAGGCTGGACTGCTGGCCGATGCGTCGCGGGTCGGCAGCTTGGCGCAGGTGGCGTAGCACCCGGCCTTTACCATGCAATCGGCGTCGGACTTCGACTTTTCCGGGCCGTGATGTTCCATGCCGGGCATGTCCGGCATATCGTCCGCACAACCCATGCAAAGGGGCGCAGCACTCGCAAGTGAAATGGCTCCCCAGCCTGCAAACAAGAAGGCTGCGGAGATCAGAATGGCCAATCCCATGCGAAAACGACGATGCATACGGGCAGCATATAGTCGATCTTTGAGAAATGGCCAGCAAAAATCCAGGCGATATGTGCATGGTTTCCATCACTTCGGGACACCTTATCAACCTTCCCGCATGGGAAGGTCTAATGTTCATCGAGTTTTGCCGGGCTTCCTGTGAGGCCATCAGGTTGACGGAAGTAAAATCACGGACAACTCTGAAGGCGACGGTCGAGATTGAACATGAGGTACAGGATATGAACCGGAGATCGCTACTTGCGGCGCCAGCTATAGGGCTTCTGGCCAGTCCATTTGCGGCACTCGAAGCGTTTGCGTCTCTGGGCAGTCTGACACTGATTAAAGACCCCGACTGTGGATGCTGCGAAGGTCACGCCAGCTATCTTGAAGCGCACGGTTTCACAGTGACAATCGAGGAAGCCGCCGATCTCAATGCCGTTCGGACAAAGTATGGTGTGCCCCCAGCCATGGCGGGATGCCACACGATCCTGGCGGATAGCTATGTCATCGAAGGGCACGTCCCAGCGGCGGCAATCAAGAAGCTTCTCGCAGAGCGCCCGATGGTCAAAGGAATTTCCGTGCCGGGCATGCCAGAAGGATCACCGGGAATGAGCGGAGAGAAGACCGGGCCATTGGTGGTCTATGTCATTCAGGACGGTGCGCCCCGCATCTTCATGATGGAGTGAGCGTTCGACTAGACCTGGAAGCCAAAGAGCAGCAACAGCGTCGTCAGCAATGTAAGTCAGCACAGCGCTGACGCTGCTTGTTCTTTGATCGGCTCCTGGGGAGCGACTACACCTGAACTGTAGTTATGCAAAGTCAAGCCAAAAGGAACCCAGGTTCCTTGGGAGTTGCTTTGCACTATTCCTCATTTAGCCTTGTTGCCATGACGAACATTCGACTCACAGGTCAGTGCCATGGAACAACGCACTTCTTCATCAAATCTGTATAGCGAGCGCGAGGCTGCGCAGTATCTTTCGCTCTCACCTCGCACTTTGCAGCAATGGCGCTGGACTGGCGATGGTCCTCGCTTCGTCAAGTTAGGACGCCGCGTCGCTTATAGCATCTATGAACTGGATGAATTCATTGGCGCGAGAGTGCGCCGCTCAACAGCCCAGTCAGAACTTTAAGTGTCGGCGGCAAATACGTCTGCACATTAAATGCTCTGTCCAAAAAACGGAACGCGGAACTCGCACCATCCCGTTTCCATTCTTGGCGTCAGATCTTCGTTGGCATCTACCGGACAGTGCAATGGCACAAATGCATCCGGTGTCTATATAAGAGAGATCAGGAATGAACACTGAATATGACAATGGATCACTTAAGTACCTGCATACAACTAATAGCGTGATTCCGCGTAGTGCTAAGTATGACCGCATTGAGATTTCTATTCGCAATATCCAGGTTATAGGGACCGAAGCCGAATTGGAGAAGTTTTATAAAGAACTCTGCATGAACCCGGATCTTGAGGGTGAGCTCCACAGTATGGAGCCAGGTAGCCCCTACCGCTTACATTTTTGCCACTTCAGCCAACCCTATAGTCGCCGCCGCGAGTTTCGCATTCGAGAGAGCATCAAAAACGGAGAAGGTGCCTCATGCAGAGCGTTAGTTAGCGGCAAGCTAACCACTATTGAAAACAATGGCAGAGTTGATATTCGTGCTACCTTATTTCTAAATCCAACTAGATATGTCGCGTACATTCCATTGGTGCGTCGCTCTGTGATTTCAAAAATACCAAGCCGGTGGGAACTACCTCGCCCACCCGTCTATGCGACATCGCAACCATACAATGGACAAGAAATCGTCCTAGACGGTAACGACAACGCAATTCTCACTTCTGCCAGATTGGCGTTTGCTCGGCCCGCCGCATGGCCACTCCATTTAGCGAATTACCTTCATGCTGTTGAAACAGGTCTTCGTGAAGCACTCGAAAGCGCTGTTCAGTTCACTGGCGCCCAGCTACTTTTTGACAGCATAAACATCAGGCTCCGTTCGGTTGAAGTGTACTGGGAGTTTCAAGCATCCGACGCAATCTCAGAGACAACGACTCTTTTCCCTCGGCTGGAATGCGTTGCGAGCCAATCTAGTTCTTACATGCCAAGGGAAGAGCGGGATCAAAATTCCATTGGAAAACGCCTTACATTGCAAAAAAATGTGCAGCTTCGCGTCTATTCAAAGACACAACAACGTATTCGCTTTGAATTTGTCTTCGGCAAAAAATCTCTCCCTGCGCGCCCCGAGGTAAGCAGCCTCGCGTTACTTGGGAGTCGTGACGGCATTTTAAGTCGGTTAGCAGATAGAGCTTCTCATATATTGAATAGGATCCTTCCCATTCTGGAGAAGCGCAGCCGGAGGCGCTCCGGAGGGCCAGGACGCCTACTTGAGTTCATCCAGGCTTGCTCACCTCATCCTCACGTCGTTATGGCCATCCAGGGCGCTCTAATTGAGCTCGGGCGCATCGACACGACGAGTCATCCTGACATAAGGGCCGCTGCGCAAATTCTAAGACGCAGGGGCGTACTAAACAGAGCGTTCCCGAGATGCCCAGTGATGCAAGTTCAGCCGCATTGGGAAAGAGCTCTGGCGATTCTTTCGTCCTAGCGAGCTGTCCCGTTGAAAAGTTACGCCAGGGCTTCAGCCAGATAGTAGTGCATTCTCCCAAGGAACCCAGGTTCCCGGATTTTTGACAGCATTGGAAGGTCGGGCAGAGAAGGCTGTCTTGTAAGTGGAAGAGAGATCGCCTGAACGCAATGTCATGCATGATTTTTAGGTAACATACCTCGACAGGCTAAATGGCGGAGATCTGCCTATTGGGATGTTATTTTACACAGATGGCCTTGAGCGGAGAGCCCAGGTTCCTAGATGACCCGAAGAAGGGCACTTTTGGTACTGATGCGCGGAGCCCTTGCACAAGAGCTTTTCCTCCGCATTCGCCTATGCGAGCTGAGATGCCCAGACGAATGAGCGGCACAATGGCCTCTAAGCATTCAGCATTCGAGCGATTTTCTCCTGCCACGCCCGTGCTGTGAATTCATCGCGAAAGTATAACTGCTCATCTTCACGCCGGCTGGGGTTGAAAAGCTTGAGCCAAAAACCTCCCCCCGTCCTTTTCTCCATTTCCACGCAGTTGATGTTATCTCGATTGAAGAGGCGATATTCGGCGCCGTTTGGCAAAACCTTGAGTATGCAGAAGTCGCTCTCGCTATCAGACATTCCGATGACACGCGTACCATCCACGCACTTGTGAATCTCCTTTGGCACGAACCCAGGAACAGAATAGAGAGCGGTATCTCTTGTATCTGGCTTAGTGAACGCGTTTGCTGCAAGGATTGCCGCAAGCCCAAGAACGGTGATGCCTATGCAGTACAGAATGCTGGGCCAAGCCCAGAATAGAAGGCCTGCCAACATGAGGAGCGCTACGACATTGCCTATGCCAATCGAGGAAATGGCACCATCCGGAGAAGAGGCATTGAGATTGACCGGCTGCCAGGGGGACACATACGGGTCATATGAGATTGACTTTAGATCGGTGGCTATCGATTGGCTTGGCGATACTGGCGCTTGATATGCTGCCTTGGCCTGACCTGGCCTCCATTGATGGCCGCACGCCAAGCATGTGCAGACCACCTTGTTCATTCCCACAAGAGCACCGCCAGCTGCCCCGACTCCTAGCCCAAGAGTGAGCAAGCCTACACCTGCCCCGATTGCCGCATTTTTCAAGCTCAGCCCTCTTTTTAACAAGCAAAAGGAATAGACTTCAATCCGAAATGCTTACATCACTTTTATGTTTGAATTCATGGCATGAACACTTTAAAAGTTTAGATATTAAACAAAATTTTTTCTTTAAATC
>CAYOYT010000093.1:0-7989 GCA_964408245.1 uncultured Dongia sp.
GCGATGATCGACGGGTTCTGGCTGCAGGCGCTGCTATACCCGAAGACTTTTAAGGCGAAGGATGCTGTGCGGTCCTGTATGGCTTTTGTTAAGCTGCTCGACCTTTATTACGAGCAAAGCGAAAAGCTGGTGGCGGCCGATAAGAAGAAGGGTGAATCGTAAGTTTCGCGCGCAGCCGCGCGGACTTGTCTAGGACTGATAAACTAGCAATCCGGCGCCGCCGGCAATAAGCGCAATCCCAGTCCAGGCGCTTAACGAAAGTTGCTCGCCAAGAAAAGTCACGCCGAAGATGGCCACGAGCACCACCGACAATTTATCGACGGGAGCTACCTGGGATGCTTGGCCGATTTGTAGAGCGCGAAAGTAGCAGAGCCAGGAAGCGCCTGTAGCGACGCCGGAAAGCGCCAAAAAAAGATAGGTGCGTGCCGATACTGCGTGGAAGGGCTGCCATTCACCATTGAGCGTCAGCATTGCAGCGATAACGGCAATAATGACCAGGGTGCGAATGAAGGTTGCAAAATCGGCATTGATATTCGCGACGCCAATCTTGGCGAAGATTGCGGTTAACGCCGCGAAGCAGGCTGAAAGCATGGCCCAGAATTGCCAGGTGGCGAAAAAGGATTTCATATCGGCGCTCAGGCTGCGGGATGATGACGCCAGTTTAACAGATGGTGGCCCATAACCCAAACTTTCATCGTGTAGAGAACGAAATCGGGTGAATTTTCTCCGCGTGTCGCGGCGGCGGCGGCGGGCCAATATCGCAGCTACGCGGTAGCAAGCTGCAGCATGGCGAGCGAAATGAAAACGGCGCCCAGTTGCCCGAGCGCCGTTGGTATTCTTAGATCGATAAAGTGAGCTTAGCCGCTGATGCCCGGCATCAGTTTGTTTTCGTCGTGGCGACCCTTTGAGAGTTCCGTCAACGTGAGATCGACCGCTTCCTCAAACTTGCCGAGTGTTTCTTCCAGGCACTTCTGGTCGTGAGCCGAAGAGATGAACCATGGCTCACGGCTGTCCGGTTCGCACATGATGCCCATGTCGATGAGGATGCCTGCCATGGTATCGTAGAAGGTGTAGTCGGAAAGCTTCCAGTGACGGTATGTCGTCGGCGCTTCAGCACTGAAGAACAGGCCGGACATTGACTGGTGGCCGGTGAAGCTGTGCGGAATACCGCGCTTCATCAGCACCTTATGCATGCCGTCCTGCATCGCCTGGCCGTAGGCGGCGATATTCTTCAGGGCGTCGGTGTCTTTGAGAATGGTCAAGGTTGCTTCGGCGGCCGCAAGGCTTATCGCCTGAGCCGTGTAGGTGCCGCCATGCGCGACACCCTTGCCGTATTTGCGCAGGATCTCTTCCTTACCGCCAATCGCCGAGATGGGATAACCGTTGGCGACGGCCTTGGCCACGGTAAAGATGTCGGCCTCGATACCGTAGAGCTCCTGAGCGCCGCCCTTGGCAACGCGAAAGCCGGTCTTCACTTCGTCGACGATCATCAGCACGCCATACTTCGTGCAAAGCTCGCGGACGGCTTTGATGAATTCCGGCTTGGATGGGATGCCGCAGCAATTGCCGAGGATCGGCTCAATCAATACGGCGGCGATGGTGTCATGATTCTTCTTTAGCACGTCTTCGAGACGTTGCGCGTCGTTATACGGCACCTGCCAGAAAAGCTGGCGCATGAGCTGCGGGATGCCTTCGCCATAAGCGATGACCTTGGGATCGCGTGACTGATCTTTCATATCTTCGGGGTCGGCGGTCCACATCGTGGCGTCGAACAAGCCGTGATACGAGCCCTCGAATGTCACGTAATTGTCTTTACCCGTGTAACCGCGCGCGAGGCGCAGCGCGGCCATGACAGCTTCGGTGCCGGAATTCGAGAAGCGGACGAGCTCAGCGGCGGGCATCATCTCCTTGATGATTTTGGCGACAGTCACTTCCTTTTCGGTCCCGAGCGCGTAGACAGTGCCAACCGACTGCGCATCGCGTGCGGCGGCATCGACAATGTCATTGCAATGCCCGAGGATCGCTGGCCCGTAACCGAGGCGGTAATCGACATATTCGTTGCCGTCTATATCCCAGAGACGCGCGCCTTTGCCGTTCTTCACGAAGACCGTGTTGTCATCGCCCCAGTAGCGGAAATTCGAGCTGACACCCAGCGGCATATGCTTGATAGCCTCTTGGAAATGGGCGCGGCTCTTATCCATTTTACGACGATCGGTCTTGATCGTGGTCATGATGAAAATCTCCATACTCTCAAAGTGATGCGGGTATTGCCCCGCGCTCCGGTTGGGTGGCCGATCACGCCAAAGTCAGCGCCTCGTCACTGTCCGGTCATTGAATGTTTGTATAAAAAATCTATCATGCGATTCCGTGGTGAGCAAGTTCATTGAACGAGTATTTAATGTTGCAAGTGCAGCAAATTTAATTATATCATGTAGTTATCGAGATTCCTCCATCCAATCTGGGAAAGGTTAAAGCGCCCCATGGCCAAGGCTGAAGCGGTCAAGGAAGTTCGTCGTAAGCAATTGATAGATGCGACAATTCGCGCGATTGGACGGGTGGGTTATGCCAATGCGACGCTGACCCACGTGGCATCCGAGGCAGGCTTATCGCCGGGCATCGTCAACTTCTATTTCAAATCCAAAGAACAGCTCTTGATCGCAACGCTCGAGCAGATCGCCGAAGAGTATTCGGCATTCTGGCAAGCGGCGATCAACAAAGGCAAGGTGGCGCCGGCCGCTGGGCTCGAAGCGATCATCGAGGCCGATTTCCATCCCACCGTTTGTAACGTGGAAAAGGTCTCGATCTGGTACGCCTTCTGGGCCGAGGCGCGCAGCAATGCAAATTATCACGACGTGGTCTCGCGACTGGAGCAGGATTACCTCGCCCAGACGGAGACACTGTGCATGCGCATTATCCAGGAAGGCGGCTATGACGGTGCTTCGGCGAGTGATGTCGCGACTGGGCTCAACGCGATGATCGACGGCATGTGGTTCGACTGTCTCATGGAACCAAAGGCTTTCAACAGAGCGGAGGCCAAGCGTATCTGTCGGCAATATCTCGCCTCGGTCTTCCCAGCGCATTTCTCGGGTGGAATGAAAAAAGGGAAGAGCGACAACGACAATGGCGTCGTGCTTGCGATCGATCAGGAAGTGCAAGGCCGCAACGCGCATCGCGCGCGCATCGCCGCAGCGTTACGCAAGCGCTTGGAGCCGGTGGGTCCGATGCGTCGCGAAGTGCTGGCGGCCGCGGCGGGTATTTCCGTGAAGATCCTCGAAAGTTGGCTCGACGGTCGTGCCGAGCCAACGTCGTGGCAGATCGGACGCCTCATTGTCGCCACCGATGCGCAGCTCTGGATGGAAATCTATGGCCCCATTCACAACGAGGCGCAGCGCCTGTTCGAAGCACGTTTGGCAAGTGCTCGGGAGCAGGCGATGCGCGAACGGGCTGCGCTGGCGACCTTAAGGGGCGATTAAGTCGTGCTCACAAACGGCACTGGTGGACCTACTAATGCCGACCAAGGTGCCAATATAGACCGGCTGCTGCGGCCGAGGAGTGTTGCGCTGGTGGGGGCCAGTCCAAAAGAAGGTAGTGTCGGACGCGGGATGATCATCTCGACCGGCATGGCCGGGACACCACCAAGAATCTATTTCGTCAATCCTGGCTATCAAGAGATCGATGGGCGACCGTGCTATCCGTCGCTTGCCGCCGTCCCTGAAACTGTCGACATGGCGGTTCTGGGCATTGCCAATGCACGGCTCGAAGCGGCGGTAGATGAGGCGATTGCCTGCGGAATCGGCGGTATCACAATCTTCGCCAGCGGCTATTTACCGGACGACACCGAGCCGAAGCTCACCGACCGCATCGCGCGAAAGGCGCGGAAAGCCGGCCTTGCCATTTGCGGGGGCAATTGCATGGGCTTCTATCACATGGATTTCGGCCTGCGTGTGTGCGGCTTCCCGCCGCCTCCTTGGATACGCAAAGGCAATGTCGCTTTCATCACGCATTCTGGCTCGGCGTTCTCGGCGCTTTGCCACACGGATCGTCGTTTCGGCTTCAGCCTAGCGGTGTCAGCTGGGCAGGAACTCGCCACCAATGTCGCCGATTATCTCGATTTCGCGCTTGATATTCCGGCGACCAAGGTCGTGGGATTGTTTCTGGAAACCGTGCGCGATCCGGCAGGTTTCAAGGCGGCACTTGCCAAGGCGCAAGCGAGGGACGTTCCCGTGGTGGCGCTGAAGGTTGGCCGCACCGCTGAGAGTGCAGCGCTCGCCGTTTCCCATTCTGGAGCGGTTGCTGGCAATCACGCGGCCTATCAGGCGCTGTTCGATCGTTACGGCGTGATCGACGTCGCGAACATGGACGAGCTCGTCAACGCCTTGCATCTTTTCTCCGGTGAAAAGCAACTCGCACCCGGCGGGCTAGCGACGATGCATGATTCCGGTGGGTTTCGCGAATTGGTTTTGGATCTGGGCATTGAGACAGGTGTGCCCTTTGCTCGGATCAGCGAGGCGACACGCGCCAGGTTGGCGGCAAGATTGGATTATGGGCTGGAACCGATCAACCCGCTGGACGCCTGGGGCACTGGCAATGATTGGGCGGCGATTTTCGAGGATTGCCTGCAGGCCCTGGTCGATGATTCCGACACGGCTTTGGCAACGCTTTGTGTCGAAGCGCGAGATGAATACTATTTGAGCGCTGGCTATGCCGACATCGTCAGGCGCGTCGGGGCAAAAAGTCCGAAGCCGGTCTTCTACACGACCAATATTGGCAGCAATGCCAATCTCGACGTGATCACGCAGCTCTCTCATGACAAAGTGCCGGTGCTTTCCGGTGTTGCCTCTATGTTGAGCGTCGTGAAGAAAGCGATGGCAATGCGCGATCGGCGCGCCAGCAGCGGCGATCAAGTTGCCACGGCACCATTCGGCCTGCGGCGGAAATGGGAACAACGCCTCACGATCGGAAATCTGTCTGAGGCTGAGGCACTTGATCTATTGGCAGATTACGGCGTGCCGGTTGTTACACATATTGACGCCGACACGCTGCGTGCCGCGACGCTGGCGGCGGAAACGATCGGCTATCCAGTCGTGATGAAAACAGCCATGCCCGGCATCCTCCACAAATCCGATGTGGGCGGCGTGAAGCTCGCGCTGAAAAGTGCCGATGAGCTCAAGGTTGCTTATGCTGATATCGCCTCACGGCTTGGTGACCGCGTTTTGCTAATGCCGATGGCAGAGAAGGGCATTGAAATATCCTTCGGCATGACATTCGATGCGCAATTCGGTCCCGTGACGATGATTGGTGCTGGCGGCGTTTTGATCGAGATGATGGCCGATCGCCGGTTCGTCTTGCCGCCATTTGGTACTGTTGAAGCCGGGCGGCATATCGATCAGTTGTCGCTACGGCCACTGCTGGATGGGAAGCGAGGTGCCGGGCCCGCCGATATCGGTAAGCTGGCACAAGCGTTTGCAGCGTTTTCCGTCATGGTCGACGATCTGGGTGATCTCATCAGTGAGATCGACGTCAACCCCCTTATTGTTAATGAAAAAGGCGCCGTTGCTGTGGATGCGTTGATCGTTTGGAAATCACAGTAAAAATATATCGACGCAACCAAACCCACGGCCATACCGTCGTACCGGTTCGCCCGAGTTTGTGGTGACCAAGGACGCAGCTGATGCATACGATTGTTGACTATCTCAATCAACCGCTTCTAACCGCTCTGGGCGCAACGCTCTCGGTTGTCGAGGTATTCGGGTTTGTGACTGGCCTTTTGGCTGTATGGCTGACGGCGCGTCGGAACATCTGGAACTTTCCGATCGGCATTATCAATGGAGCTCTGCTATTTCTGCTGTTCTTTGATGCGCGTTTATTTGCTGATGCTGGATTGCAAATTATGTTTATCGCGCTCGGTTTTGGCGGCTGGTGGTTCTGGTTGACTGGCGGTGCCACCAAGCGCAAGGCAATTCGCGGCGCGACCAAAGCCGAGCAATTCGGCGCCGTGGCTGCCGTGTTGGTTTTGTTTGGCTTGCTTTATCTGGTTCTGGCCTGGGCGAAAGGTAGCATTCCGATCTTCGACGCGCTTATCACGGCGCTTAGCATCGTGGCTCAATGGCTGCTCAATCGAAAGATCTTGGAAACATGGTTGTTATGGATCATCACCGATATCATTTCCATACCGGTCTATCTTCATAAAGATCTCTATTTAATTGCTATTTTGTACGCAGTGTTTCTTGTTCTTGCTTGCCGAGGCTATCAATTATGGCGGCGAGAAGGACTGTTAACGAGCGGTCAGTCACTGCCGCGCACGGCAGTGGTCGCCGAATGATGAGCGAGAGGCATTTTCGGCATGCGCTGGTCATTGGAAAGTTTCATCCACCACATGCTGGCCATGAATATCTCATTCGCACCGCCGCGACATTCTCGGATCAGGTAACTGTCGTCGTGATGGCGGCGGACTATCGGGCACTGACTTTGGTGCAGCGTATTAAGTTTCTGCAGGAAGCCCTGATTAGCTATCCGCAGGTAACCGTGAGCGGCCTCGTCGACAATCTGCCGGTGGATTATAACGACGATACGATCTGGGCGGCACATATAGCCTTGATACGCGATGGCATCGCCCTGGCCGATATCACAGCCGGCCGCATACCAATCGCGGTTGATGCCGTCTTTACCTCGGAGAATTACGGCGACGAGCTTGCTCGCCGGTTTTCCGCAATACCGGTCTGTCTCGATCGCGATCGCATTCTTTACCCGGTCTCTGGGAGTGCCGTGCGACGCGCTCCAGCAGCACATTGGGATTTCCTGTCGCCGGCCGTGCGGGCTCACTACGCACATCGCGTTGTTGTTCTCGGTGCGGCCTCGACGGGAACGACAACCTTGTGTCGGGACCTACGACAGTCATTCCGACGTCGCGGTGGCGTGTGGGCACGAACGCAACTGATACCGGAGTATGGACGCGAATACTCGCTCAACCTGCTAGCGGCGGCACGCGGCGCGGCACTGACCGCCGGTGCCCCATTGCCGGGATCGGAAGATCTGGTTTGGGAGTCCTCGCAGTTCCACCATGTTGCTCAGGTGCAAAGCGAATGGGAGGAGGCAGGCGCGCGCTCCGGCGGGCCACTCCTCATATGCGATACTGATGGCCTAGCGACGCGCCTCTGGCATGAGCATTATATTGGCACTGTCGATGATTGGTTGGAGGCGTTCATCAAGAATCTGCCACCACGATCGCTCTATCTGCTAACGGATATTGCCGGTGTGCCGTTCGTCGATGATGGTCTGCGTGATAGCGCCCATATCCGCGCAGGCATGCACAGCCGGTTTGTTGACTGTCTCTCAGGACAGAGAACACCTTGGGCAATGGTTAAAGGTGATTCGGATGCGCGTCTTGCCCAGGCAACATTACTGATTGACGATATGTTTTCATGTCAGCGAGTGTGATCTATCGCGCGCGGCAAAGTTTCTTCGTCAACAATCTCAAAACGGTCACCGAGTTCAGCACGAAGACGACTTAGCAGTTGAGCCACCGAGATATAAAAGGCGCTGTATTCGGCTTCCGTCCAGAGCGACGGTCCACCAGGATCATTCCAATCTAAGCTAGTATTGTAATGGGCCATAAGGTGGTTTCCGAACGCGATTGTCTCCGTCGAGAGATCTAAGGCTTCGAGTTCCACCGGATAGCCATATTTTTCTCGGGCTTCATCGTCGCCGGACCAAAGGCAGATACCGCAACCAGCATCATAGAATAATCGTAGTTTCAATAATCAACCTTATTGAGATTACGCCTCGCGGTTAAGAGGCTGGCACATGCAATGGACGCCGCCGCCAGCCCAGGTGAACATGGTCATATCCGGATCGTAGACGGTGAAGCCGTTGGCGCGCAGCTTGGCGTTGAGATCCTTGGCACTCAGGGTCGAAAGGATACGGTCCTTGCCGAGTGCTACGACATTGCAACCAAGCGCCATGGTTTCCTTGAAGGTTGCCGGAATAATC